>JBBRZV010000085.1:0-12410 GCA_038236365.1 Actinomycetales bacterium
ACGCAGCACCGCGATCAGCCTCCTCCGACTGGCAGGGGTCGAGAACATCGCCCAAGGGCTACGACATCACGCCCGAGACCCCGAGAGACCGATCAAACTGATCCTGACCTGCTGAAACACGTTCTTGCCGGGGCCCTGGGGGAAACACTCTGCTCGTCCTCAGCGAAGCGCAGTCTCCGAATAACCCCCCACCGCTTCGTAAGCATGGCCCCATTGGCCGTACTAAACGGTTGGCCGAGGATGGGAGCCGTCTGCTGCACCAGCCACTTCTCGATCTTCCGCCGCTCGCCTGCGAACCTTGTATCGGCAATACCCGACACAATCGCATCAAGGGTTATGCCCGATCCTGCATAGGCCGCTACGGCGGCGAGTTCCCTTGCAACCGCTGGCATGGACTGGTGGACGGCTGCCATAAAGCACGCTGCTGTCCGCTCGGTCGCCGGGCCGTCGCCTTCCTCCAGGGGGGGTGACATGGCGAGCAGCAACTTGCAGATGTTGACGAATCGCTTGATCTGGCGCGGAGTGCCTCCCACCAGCGGGGTCAACGCCTCCACGAACGCCAGTTCGGATGTACTGATCGTGAAGCTCTTGGCATCCCGGTCGAGCCATGGCCCGTGAACGGCGAGCATCGTGTCTGCCGCGTCTACCTCTCGACTACCGACTCTCAGGGCCGAGCCCGCGTGGGGCGCACGATCACCATTCGACGCGACTGAAGGGAGGAGCAATCCACGCAGCAGCCGGTGTCGCCCATCGTCATCGAGGGGCTCAACCCAGAACGGAATCTGGAAGATCTTTTCTATGTAGTCCGTTGCGGTGGGTGCGGAGACATCGGGAGCCGCTTCCTTCTGGAGGATGGGCAGGGCACGGGAAAGCGCAGCCGTAAGCCATCTCGTGTCAACGGCGACGACGACGACGAAGAGGGGGAAAGCCAGGAGAAGATGAACGGCTTCGAGCACCTCGACGACGCGCTCGGGAGGGCACCGGTCGAGGTCGTCGATGTAGAGAACGATGCGGTTAGGGGGACCGTCAGGGCGCCGCGACTCCGAGCTATTGTTGTACTCCGCAACGAGGCTCGACAGTTTCCCGAGATCCTCGCTTACTGTGGTGACAATTCCGAGTCGCTTGCGATAGTCGTCGCTCGTATACCGACCAGACAGGAAGTCGGCGTAGACGGTCCCTGCATTCAGCCGGGCGGCCATCCGATCGAGATCAGCCCCCCTGGCTGCCGTGTTGGCCACGTTCTGCATTTCGTCTCGGATCTTTGCGCGCGTCGCGTCGACTTCCGCCCGTTTGGCGGCTTGATCCCCCTCTGCTGCTCTCAGGAGGCTCGACAACTCTTCCGCAACGCGCTCGGCCGCTTCGAGGGCTGCCCTCTGCTGACCCTCGACGAAGGTAGTGGCGGCACGAAGCGAAGGAACGAGCAGCGCTGCACACGTGCTCAGAGCAGCGGTCACGGCTGACGGCAGTGCCAGCCCGCGTGTGCCCAGGACCACCACCAAAAGCGGAATGACCAGCAGCGAGAGACTTACCCACACGACGCGTCGTCGACTCCAGAAAGCGCTCTGCCTCCAAGCGGGAACCCACGCCGCGAGCTCCAAGCGGCGTGCCTCCCGGAGCCCCTCGTTGACATTCCGGTCGAGGTGGTTCTCTAGGCCATCGACCAAGGCCGCTGTCGCGGTCGAGCGTGCGTGCTCCTCGAGAGCTCGGCGTACTGCAGTGCCCTGGACCACGGAGACTTGGCGCTGGACGCGCTGCAGGCGTTCAGCCGCGTTTTGAGCATCAAGCGCCTGACGTTGCTCGGTCACGACCAAATGAGCGACTGACGACTCCGCTCGTATCCTTTCAGCAACATTCGCGTCTAACTGTGCACGGTGCTCTTGCTGCCTGCGGTCCAGCGCAGTTAGTTTCATGCGAGCTTCAGGCGGCAACTCGTCGAAGATCCGGGACAGAAGGGCAGCCCAAAGGTCCGTCTCGACGTACTGCCAGGCGTTGAACTCGATCGGAACGACCTTCGTCCAAATCTCGTTCACCGTCGAGACGCCGACGGTCGAGGCAAACGCCGTCAACTGGCTCACGCGCTGACGGATCTTGGCCATCAGAAAACTCTTCCCGCTTCCCCAGTCCCCGAAGAGGCCGATAGCCAGCGGAGGGACCAAGGTCCGAGACGCAATCAGGTACGCGAAGGCGTCAGCCTCCTCGCTGACCCCGATGAAGTCCGCACTGGGGTCGGGCACGTCGTTCGAGAACGAGGCCAGTATTGCCGGGCGACGGGGAAACCGCCGCAAGAGCCACTGGCCGATCTGCTCGCCAGCTGGTGTGGAGCTACTGAGGTTGATCTTCGGAAGGTTGCTGTCGGCCGAGTCGTCAGGGCCGGCGCTGTCCAAGGAGGTCACGACTTGATTGAGCTCGCGGACAAGGTCATTGGCATTGATACCGAAACGCGTCAGCCCGGTCTGCAGCCGCTCCTGCCAAGGAGTGCGGCTGAGAAGTTCCGCCATGACATGCAGCAGCTGGGCCGTGCCACCAGCTCGGCCGGCGGCGTCGGTCAGTATGGATGACACCTCGGGGTCCCAGTCGGCACGATCAGGCCCTCGAGCGGCGGCCGCAGCTTCGCCCAGGGTATCGCCGTCGATCACCCTGTAGTCGTCCGCAAGCATGTCCCGGGCCGTGAGACCGAAGTGATCGAGGAACTGCCACACCTCCCCCCGGGGATCGGGGTGTGCAAGCAAGAGCCCAACGAATAGTTCGTTGGAGGTGACCATGCCCCCCTCGCCGCGAAAAGCCGCACAACCACTGGCCCATAGCAGCGCTCTATCCACTGAAGACGACCAGGCTGCAATTCCGGATACTGCAGTCATCTTGCGGCCTTCCCAAGCGACGAGTTGCGCCCACTCCAAATGTCCATCCACTCATCACCTATGTCAATGAGCTCATCGAAATTGACCGGCATCTCGCTGCGGCTGGCGGCGGTCAAGGTATTGCCTGCCTCCGACGGCGCCGGTGCCCGGGGTGGCTCGTCGGGCCTGGCCGACCTGCAGCAGCAACATGCAGCAACGACCCCGCTCGCAGACACCACAACTTGGAGCAGGTCGATGCACCGTGAGCGTGAAAACCGCTCTGCGGCAGACGATCGACACCTTTGCAAGCAGGGGGTTAGGGGTTCGAGTCCCCTTGGCTCCACCGCAGGTCAGGCCCAATCTCCGCATTCCGGAACGGGCCTCACGCGCCCTTGCGGACGCCCGTGCCGGCTTCGTTGGATGACGTCACCTTCATCAAGCAGCGCACGCTTACCGGTGTTCGCGCACCCGCCCTACGGACTGGACTCGCCGCAGCGGCCAGGCGGGTCTCATCCCTGAAGTCCCGATTCAACCCGCGACTCGGGCTTGCCGGAACGTCTCACCAGGCATGGGCCGTCGCAGCTTCCACGTGATCGCGATCGGCCTCTCGCCGCGGTGTTCGACATAGGAGGCTTGACCAAGGCAAAGGAACGGAGCCGCTCCGAGCTCGTTCTGAGGCGTTTCCCGGACGAACAGCACGACCCGCGAGCCGCGCTCCAGGTGATGGAGGTACCGGTCGCCGGTCGGCGACTGTGTCGACGTGGCGTTCTGCGACTCCCAGTGGAACAGGTCCGGGCTGATCGCATAGTCGCGATACATCGTGGTCGGCGAGAACGCCTTCTCACTCTTGCGCACGTGATCATCAATGCATCCGTCTGCATAGCCTCAGACCAGGCGACACCCGTGATGTTTCCGCGGGCACTGCGCTCAAGTGAGGCCCAGTCCAAGCCTGCGAGGATCTCTTCGCGGCGGTAGTGCGCGTGACTGGCCATCGGCGTGCCTTGAAGGCCCTCACCAAGCGGCTGCGGGAGATACCGGGCACGGTCGAGTCCCAAGGAAACCAGCTCCCGCAGCTCCGCGCAGACCGCCGGGTGGGCACGCAGGTGATCCAGGCCCTCCCCATAGGAGGAGAACCCGCCCCTGTCCGGCCACAACGTGAAGAAGAGCATGCGAGCCAGCCGTTGTTCGCGCTCGGTCAGGTCGTCGTACCGCGGGCTGTCCGCTGTCGCGAACTTCGTGTAGGCCGTTGCGCGCTCCGGGTCGTCGACATGAGACAAGGCGACCATCCGGCGAAGAAGCGCAGCCTCGCCCGCTTCAGCATGCGGCGTGGGCCAGCCCGCTTCGCGGCGCAACGTCGTCCAGGAGCTCTTGCTCTTGTACACATCCGCGAGGTCGCGGCCAGCGTCCTCGAGGTATCGGGCCAGCGGCAGATCGCCGTGCGACCGCACGTCGACGACGAGGTCCCTTCGTGACAGCTGGAGTTGGCGCCTCACGTTGTCGAGCACGATGCGCTGCGACACCCGGTCCAAGATCAGCTGGGAGCCGGAGGGAAGGTACGGGAAGCCCTGCTCGATCTGTTGCTCAAGGACTCTGTGGCTCGATCCGGTCAACGCGCGGTAGCGCACATCGAAGCGGAACTCTCGTCGATGCTGGCCGATCAGGTCCAGCACGGTCAGGACGGGCTTGCCGTAGGACCTCCGCAGACCACGCCCGATCTGCTGCAAGAAGATCGTCGCGCTCTGTGTGGGGCGCAGCAACAGGATCGTGTCGACCTGAGGAAGGTCGAGTCCTTCGTTGAAGAGGTCGGCTGAGAACAATCAGTTCACGTCACCGCGGCGCAGCAGGTCGAGCGCCTCTGCCCGACTAGCCATATGGGTCTCGCCCGACACCGCGAGCGCAGGAATGCCAGCGTCACGAAACACCCGCGCCATGTACTCCGCATGGGCCACCGAGACGCAAAACCCGAGGGCGCGCATCCGGCCAACATCCGTCACTTTGTCACGCAGCTCGCGCAGCACCTTGGCAGCACGCGCGTCGTTGCCGGTGTAGAGCCGCTCAAGCGCGACCACGTCGTACCCGCCACGCTTCCACTCGATACTCGTCAGGTCGACGTCGTCGGCCACTCCGAAATAGTGGAACGGCACCAGCAGGTCGGCCGCGAGCGCATCCCAGAGCCGCAGCTCGTATGCTGTGCGGCCGCCGAACAAGGCCCGGACGTCCACGCCATCCCCGCGCTCCGGGGTGGCGGTCAGGCCGAGTAGCTCGATCGGCCCCAGGTGGTCCAGCAGCCGGTCGTAGGTGGGTGCAGCGGCGTGGTGGAACTCATCGATCACCACGACGTCGAAGTGGTAAGCCGGCAGTCGATCCACCCCGTACGCCGCCAAGGACTGAACGCTGGAGAACACGTGACGCCACCGCTCCGGCCGCGTGCCACCCACGTACGTCTCGCCGAAGGAGCCGCCGGCGACCGTCTCACGGTAGGTGCGCAGCGACTGCTCGAGTATCTCTTGTCGGTGCGCGACGAAGAGCAACGTCAGGTCTCGTCCGTGCTGCTCACGGAGCCGGCGATAGTCCAGCGCCGCGACGACCGTCTTGCCCGTGCCCGTGGCCGCGACCACCAGGTTGCGATGCCGCTCGTGCACGAGCCGCTCGGCGTCAAGAGCCTCGAGGATGCTCACTTGATGGGGAAGCGGGCGGACCTCGAGACCGGCCAAGGTGATGGTCGAGCGGCCCTCATGGTTGTCGGCACCAGCGAGCGCGTCGTCTAGTCGATCCGCGTCACTGTCGGGGTCATACGGCAGGAACGCCTGGTCGGCCCAGTACGTGTCGAAGGTCGCCTCGAACTTGCGTATCAGCTCGGGCGTCGCCACACCCGAGAGCCGCACTTTCCACTCCAACCCATCGAGAAGGGCCGCTCGGGACAGGTTCGAGCTGCCCACGAAGGCGGTGTCGACCGCGGTGTCCGACGAGGGCACCCGGTCGGCGTCGACGAGGCGCCCGTCGAGGTCGCAGACCACCATCGCCTCCGGCGTCAGCTCGTCGTACGAGACCCCGGAAGGCTTGATGACGAACAGGTCGCGCCCGGAACCCGTTGCGAGACATTGCCCGCGGTCCACACCACGAGCTCCCATCTCAACAGCTCGGCGTGCAGCGCGCACACCTCGTCACGCGTGCGCTGCACCTCACGGCGCACATCGGCGTCGAGCCCCGACAGTCCCAGCGTCACGACCCCTCCACTGGCCCGACCCGCAGACCCGACCGTATGCCGTGGCCGGCACCGACGGCATACGCCTCGCCTGTCGTCGTGCTCACCCCTTGGTCCCCGTACCGGCGACGCCCTCGATGATCCGGCGCTGGAAGAAGAAGTAGATGATGACCAGCGGAAGCGCACCAAGGATCGCGGAGGCCTGGATGTCTGCCACCCGCTGGCCGTAGGAGCCCTGCACCGTCGCCAGTCCGACCGGGATCGTCATGAGCTTCGGGTTGGTCAGGGTGAACAGTGGGAGGATGAGGTTGTTCCAGACCGTGACGAAGGTGAGGATCCCGACGGCCGAGACCACCGGCATCGACAGCGGCATGATGATCGACCGGTAGATCCGCCACGGGCCGGCGCCGTCGATGCGGGCCGCCTCCTCCATCTCCTTGGGCAGCCCGTCGAAGAACTGCTTGAAGATGAAGACGGCGACGACGGCGGGCACCTGCGGGAGGATCACCGACCAGTAGGTGTTGAGCAGGTTCATTGCGCTGAGCTCGCGGAAGATCGGGACGATGAGGACCTGGGTCGGGACCATGATCCCGACGACCATCAGCAGGAAGACGAGCTTGCGGCCGCGAAACTCCATGCGGGACAACGCATAGCCGGCCATCGACGCCAGCACCACGGTGAGTGCCACGGTGAGCACCGAGGTGACCGCGCTGGCGAGGTACCAGTTCCAGATGTCGCCGCTCTGCAGCAGGACAGCGTACGAGTGCAGCGTCGGGCTCGTGTCCTTGAGCACCGCCTCGGCACCGAGCGACGCGGTGGCGTTCGAGACGAGCGAGGTCCGCAGCGCCCACACCGTGGGCACGAGCCACAACAACGCGAACGCGACGAGCACGACCCGGCTGACGATGGTGAAGCCGCGTGAGCCCGTCTCCGTGGCGGCGCCCGGGTGGCGCGCCGGCGGTGCGGCGGCCGAGATGCCGTTCTGGGTGGCCAAGGTCGACATGTCACGCCCTCGCATTCTGGAACTGGGTGATCCCCTGACGGGCGGCTGCGATGAGGATGATGACGATGAACAGCAGGACCGACGCCGCGGACGCCGCGCCGATCCGGTTGCTCGTGAAACCCTCACCGGCGATGAAGCCGAGCGCGACCTGGGTGGACTGCCCAGGTCCACCCGCGGTCATGAGGTAGACCTGATCGAAGATCTTCAGGC
The DNA here is from genome assembly GCA_038236365.1 of Actinomycetales bacterium. Lineage (GTDB taxonomy): Bacteria > Actinomycetota > Actinomycetes > Actinomycetales > Dermatophilaceae > UBA4719. Next base: position 7,256 of record JBBRZV010000085.1, read on the forward strand.
TGGCGATGATCTGCAGCAGCAGCACCAGCGTGGTGGTGTTCTTGAGCATCGGGATGGTGATGTAGCGGATCTGCTGCCACGGCGTGGCGCCGTCGATGGCGGCAGCCTCGTAGAGCTCGCGCGGCACGTCCTGAAGCCCCGCGAGGTAGAGGACGAAGTTGAAGCCGATGGTCCACCACACCGTCGCGGCCGCGATGCCCCACATGGCCCAGGTCGGACTCGCCAGGACCGCGGTCGGGGAGATGCCGAACCAACCCTGGACGAGGCTGATCAGGCCGGTGTCGGGAGTGAAGATGTTCACCCAGATCAGCGCGATGGAGGCCGAGGGGAGGATGAACGGGAGGAAGAACGCGAACCGGAAGAAGACCTGACCGCGCGGGATCCGGTTGGCCAGCACGGCGAAGACGAACGCGAGGATCACCAGCGGCGGGGTGGTGAGGACGGTGAAGAGGACCGTGTGCCACATGGCCGACTGGAAGTCGGGCCGGGTGAGCATCTCCGCGTAGTTGCTCAGTCCGGCGAAGGCCCCGAGCCCACCCTTCACGAGGCTGGTGTCGAAGAAGCTCGCGACGATCATGTAGATCGTCGGTCCCACGAGGAACAGGAGGTACATGATCGCGAAGGGGGCCAGGAACAGCCACGCGGGGCGAGGTCGCCGGCGGGCCGAAGCGAGTCCCGCCGACGGGTGTGCGGTGCGCGGCCTTGCGCTGGACAGGGTTTCAGTGGTCATGGTTGGTCTCCTCGTGGCCCGTCGTCAGAGCGGGTTCGCCGCGGACAGATAGGGGCTCAGCTGCGTGCGGATGCTCGACAGGGCGTTGGCCGATGTCGACAGGCCCTGCTGGACCAGGCCGATGTTGGAGCCGACGATGTTCTCGAAGGTCGAGCCGGAGCCGGAGTACCAGGCGAGGGAGTCGAACACCGTGTAGTCGGCGACGGACGAGTAGTTGGCCTGCGGCTGAAGGGCTTTGTACTCGCTGCTGTTGAGCGTAGGCAGGTACGTGGGGATGTGTCCCCCCTGGGCCCAGGTCATGCTCTGTTCCAGCATGAACTTCACGAAGCCCATGTCCCGCTTGAGCTGCTCGGGGGAGCGGTCCAGCTTGGGGAGCACGAAAGTGTGCGAGTCCGCCTGCACGGCCTTCTTGTCGAAGAGCTGCGGGATCGGTCCCATCCCGAACTTGAGGTCCTTGACCGCCTGCGCGGTCGTCAGCTCCCACTCGCCCTGGATGAAGAACGCGGCCTTGCCGGTGAACATCAGCGTCTCGGCTCCGCCGTAGTCCGCGGCCTTGGGCACCCAGCCCTTGGCGCTCATCCGGCCGATGTAGTCCAGCGTCCTGCGGGCCAGGTCCTCGTTGACGGTGAGCGTCTTGCCGCTGTCGCCGAGGAACGGCGTGCTTCCCTCCATCTGGGAGTAGAGGGTCTGGAACACCCGCCACGGCGTGGCGTACTCCGAGACGTTCGCCATCCCCAGCGCATAGGCGCCAGTGGTCTTCTGGGCCGCAGTGAGTGCGGCCTCCCACTGCTCGACACCCTGGATCGGCTTGAGCGTGCCGTCCGCGGCCAGCAGCCCGGCCTTCTGGCAGACGTCGACGTTGTAGAACAGCACCAGAGGGTGCGTGTCCAGCGGGATCGCGTAGTTCTTGCCGTCCCGCTGCTGGTTCTTCCACGCGTTCTGGTTGAAGTCCGAGGCGGTCAGCCCGACCGAGGCCAACATCTCGTCGGTGATGGGGGTCAGCAGGTCGGCCTCGGCGAGGTTCTGCATCCGGGTCAGGTGCGCGACGGCGACGTTGGGCGCCTTGTCGCCGACCGTGGCCAGCGTCACCTTGGTGTAGTAGGGGTCACCCCAGGCGAAGGTGGACGCGGTCAGCGACTCGGCACCGTGCTTCGCCTTGTAGGCGTCGAGCATGGTCTGCAACCGGACGCCGTCACCGCCGCCGAAGAGGTTCCAGAAGGTCACCACCCCGGGGTCGAGCGACCCGCCCAGGAGCCCGGCCGCCGCCGGACTGCCGCAGCCGCCGAGCACCGCACTCGCACCGAGCCCGGCCGCGGTCAGGCCCGCCGCGCGAAGCACGGTCCGCCGGGAGATCCCTTGTGGTGCCGAAAGGTCTGTATCCATGGGAGCCACATCCCTCCACCCGTCGTCATTGACAGGATGATTGCGTTAACAATGACAGCACTCTGAAACATTGTCAAGGCCGTCTGAACAGGCAAGCGTGGCTGTGGTGGTGCTAGGTTTTCGCTATCAATGAGAATTGCCGCTGAGCCTCCATCGTGCACCCGCGACGTCAGAAGGGCCACTTATGACCAGCTCGGCTTCCCTGCGCCTGGACCCGGCCTTCGTTGTCGCACCCGTGCGGCGGCGCATCTTCGGCTCGTTCGTCGAGCACATGGGCCGGTGCGTCTACACCGGCATCTACGAACCCGGACACCCGACCGCCGACGCCGACGGCTTCCGGGGCGACGTCCTCGACCTGGTCCGCGAGCTCGGCGTGTCCGTCGTGCGCTACCCGGGCGGCAACTTCGTCTCGGGCTACCGCTGGGAGGACGGCATCGGCCCGGTCGAGGCACGGCCCGTGCGCCGCGACCTGGCCTGGCACACCCTGGAGACCAATGCCGTCGGCATCGACGAGTTCGCCCGGTGGGCCAAGAGCGCCGATGTCGAGGTCATGTACTCGTTCAACCTCGGCACCCGCGGCGTCCAGGAGGCCCTCGACGCCCACGAGTACATCAACCACGAGGGGGGCACGGCGCTGTCCGACCTGCGCCGGAAGAACGGCTCCGACGCCCCCCACGGAGTAAGGCTGTTCTGCCTCGGCAACGAGATGGACGGGCCGTGGCAGACCGGACACAAGACCGCTCACGAGTACGGTCGCCTTGCGGCCGAGGTCGCCCGAGCCCTCCGCAGCGCGGAGCCCGACCTCGAGCTCGTCGCCTGCGGGAGCTCGAGCTCGGCGATGCCGACCTTCGGCGCATGGGAGGCTGAGGTGCTCGAGCTGGCCTACGACCAGGTCGACTACATCTCCGCCCACGCCTACTACGAGCCGCTCGACGGCGACCTCGGCAGCTTCCTCGCCTCCGGCGTCAACATGGACCGCTTCATCGACAGCGTCGTGGCCACCGCCGACAGCGTGGGAGCCCGGCTGAAGAACCCCAAGCGGATCGACATCTCCTTCGACGAGTGGAACGTCTGGTACCAGAGTCGCTTCGAGGACGAGGGCCGCAGCGACCACTGGCCCGTCGCCAAGCCGCTGATCGAGGACGTCTACGACGTCGCCGACGCCGTGGTCGTCGGCGGCCTGCTCATCTCCTTGCTGCGACACAGTGACCGCGTCGCCGTCGCCTGCCTGGCCCAGCTCGTCAACGTCATCGCCCCCGTGATGACCGAACCCGACGGGACGGCCTGGCGGCAGACCATCTTCCACCCGTTCGCGATCACCTCCCGGCTCGCGCAGGGTGCGGTGCTGCGCGTGGAACCGCGCGGCGACACCTACCCCACCGCCCGCTACGGTGACGTTCCCGTGCTCGACGCCACCGCGACCTACGACGAGAGCAGCGGTGACGTCACCCTGTTCGCGGTCAACCGGGGCACCGAGGAGACGCTCACTCTCACCGCCGTACTCTCCGGGCTCGGCGACCTCGAGGTCGCCGAGACCTGGCTCATCGGCGGCGGCGGCGACCCCCACGCCACCAACGACCGTGACCAACCGGACCGCGTCGTCCCGAAGGCGCTCGAGTCGGTGCACGTCGCCGACGGCTCACTGCACGCGGAGCTGCCACCGGTGTCGTGGTGCGCCATCCGCCTCAAGGTCGCCGCCACCTCGTGACCCGTCCCGCCCCGCCCCTCCGGCCCACCACGATGTCCGATGTCGCCCGACTGGCGCAGGTGTCCGCGATGACGGTCTCCCGCGTGGTGACGGGCCGAGGTGCGGTCAACGCCGCCACCAGGGCTCGCGTGGAACAGGCGATGCACCAGCTGCGCTACACCCCGAACGTCGCCGCCCGAGCGCTCGTCAGCGGCCGCTCGGGCACCATCGGCGTGATCACCTTCGACACCAGCCAGTACGGGCCCGGTGCCGCTCTGCTGGGCATCGAGCACGCGGCGCGCCGACAGGGCTACGGCGTCAGTATCGCAGCCCTGCCCAGGCTCGACCGGGCGTCGATGACCGACGCCATCGACGCGTTCGTGCAGCGCTCCATCGACGGCGTCATCGCCATCGTCCCCCACCTCTCTGCGGCCGAGGCGCTCGCCGAGACAAGCCCCCAGCTGCCCGTCGTGGCCATCCAGGGCAGCGGGTCGGCCCGGATTCCCGCCGTCGCCGTCGACCAGCGGGCCGGCGCCCATCTCGCCACCACCCACCTGCTCGACCTGGGCCACGAGACGGTCTGGCACATCGCCGGCCCGCCGGACTGGTTCGAGACGCGCGAACGTCAACACGGGTGGCGCGAGGCGCCCGCCAGCCGGTCGGCGCCGTCGCCCCCGATGATCCAGGGCGACTGGTCTGCAGCATCCGGGTATGCCGCGGGGTTGCAGATGCTCGTGGCCGACCGGCCACCTACTGCCGTCTTCGCGGCCAACGACCAGATGGCACTGGGGCTCCTCTATCTGCTCTACGAGCGGGGCATGTCCGCGCCGGCCGACCTGAGCATCGTGGGGTTCGACGACATCCCCGAGTCCGCCTTCTTCTCACCCGCCCTGACGACCGTCCGCCAGGACTTCAACGAGCTGGGACGCGCCGGGATGGCGCTCCTGCTGGAGATCATGGTCGCCAACGACAAACCCGTCGACCACGTCGCGCTGGTCCAGCCCGACCTGGTCATCCGTGCCAGCACCGCACCACCGACGCAAAGGGAGGTTCGACGTCATGCCGCAGGTGAATGACGAGATCTCGCAGGCCCGTGACGCCATCCTTGCCGGCGAGACCGCTCTGGGGATCGAGCTCGGGTCCACGAGGATCAAGGCCGCGCTGATCGGGCCGACCAGAGTCCCCATCGCGACCGGAAGCCATGCGTGGAGCAACCGGCTCGTCGACCGTCGCTGGACCTACGACCTCGGTAGTGTCGTCGAAGGGCTCCAGGACTGCTACGCGCAGCTGGCCGACGACGTCACCGAGCGCTACGGCATACCGCTGGCGACGGTGGGAGCGATCGGCTGCTCCGC
>JBBRZV010000086.1:0-12341 GCA_038236365.1 Actinomycetales bacterium
AGCTGGCCGCTGCTGGTCGATGCCGGGGCCGGGCTCGCACACGGCACGGACGCGCCACTGCTCTTCGCGATGCTGCTCCCGCTGCTGCTCGCCGTCGTGCTGGCCGAGGTCGGCGAGGGTGGTCTGGACGTCAAGGCGGTGGCCATGCTCGGAGTGCTCTCCGCAGTCGGTGCGGCGCTTCGGCCGCTGGGCGCCGGCACTGCCGGTCTCGAGACCGTGTTCTTCCTGCTTGTCCTGGCCGGTCGGGTATTCGGCGCCGGCTTCGGCTTCGTGCTCGGAGCCACCACGCTCGGGGCCTCGGCGCTGGTCACCGGTGGTGTCGGGCCATGGCTGCCATATCAGATGCTCGGGGCCGCCTGGGTAGGACTTGGCGCCGGCCTGCTCCCCCACGCTCGGGGGCGGGCCGAGCTCGGGCTGCTCGCGGCATACGGCGGAGTCAGCGCCCTCGCCTATGGGCTGCTGCTCAACCTGACCTTCTGGCCGTTCAGCGTCGGCCCCGGCACCGACCTCTCCTTCGTGCCTGGCGCGGCCCTTCTCACCAACGTGCACCACTTCCTGCTGTTCTCGGTGGCGACCTCCCTCGGCTGGGACCTCGGGCGGGCGCTGACCAACGTAGTGCTCATCCTGCTGACCGGGCACACCGTGCTCGGAGCACTGCGTCGCGCCGCCCGGCGGGCCGCGTTCACCGCGAGCGCGACGTTCGAGCCGGCAGGCCCCTCGCTCCCCTGAACTGTTCACCTGTCGAGACGACCCGGCCACACGGATGATGAAGTCCTCTCTAGTCGTTGAACCCTCCATGACTGCCAGCCCGCGATTTCCCCGCGTCGTCGACGACGTCACCGTTCGGCTGATCGCCGCCGTCGTCCTGGTCCTGGCCATTGCGGCTCTCGGCCTGCACCAGTGGTGGATCTATGCCGTCCTGGCCGTGGACTTCACCCTGCGGGTCACGTTCGGCCCCAGGGCCAGCGCAGTGGCACAGGCAGTGCAGCGGTTCGTGCGTCCGCGGGTGAGTGCGGCCAAGCGCCCGACGGCGGGCCCGCCCAAGCGCTTCGCGGCCGGGATTGGGGCGGTGTTGACGACTGCGGCCGCCGTTCTGTGGGCACTTGGTGTCGCAGCGCCGATCGTGGTGCTGATCGGTGCGGTCATGGTCGTCTTTCCCGCACTAGAGTCCATCTTTGGCATCTGCGTGGGGTGCAAGGCGTTCGCAGTCCTGATGAAGCTCGGAGTCGTACCCGAGGAGATCTGCCTGGAGTGCGCCGACATCAGCCTGCGCCGGCGCACGATCCCCTCCGCTGGCTGAGCGGTCTGAGATCCAGCGGGTCAAGCCCGTCGCCAGGAGCCCGCTCAGCTGCGCCAGATGAGTACGACGGCCCTGTCGTCGGTCTCGCCGGCCAGGGCTGCAGCGCAGATTCGTGACGCACCACCGGTAAAGCCTTTTGACACAAGCCGTTCCGCGGCGCCGAGCATCCTGTCGATCCCGGCAGTGAGGTCGCGGGTCCGAGTCTCGATAACTCCGTCGGTGTAGAGCAGCAGGGCATCACCACGATCGAGCCGCCCCGAAGAATGAGGGAAGTCTGCCCCCTCGATAACGCCCAGAAGCGGACCGTTCGGCGCTTCCAGGACCTCCCACTGGCCTGAGCCTGCCCAGAACTTCACCGCTGGTGGATGCCCAGCCCCGGCCAGGAGGAAGGTCCCGGTGTCGAGGTCGAGAGCCGTGTAGATGGCTGTGGCGAAGCCCTCGCCCCAGTCCTGGCGGAGGAGATACGAGTTGGCGGCTCTGAGCAGATCCACCGGCTCCATGGCTCCCAGCAGCCCGCCCAGAGCCCCTGAGAGGAGGAGCGCTCGAGTCCCGGCGTTGATGCCCTTACCTGAGACGTCCACCAGGGCGACCTCGAGCTGCTCGCCGGTGTTTGAGCGACTGGCCACCACGAAGTCACCTGAGAAGGTGTCGCCAAAGGCCGACTTCAGGGCAACCTCCGCATGCCATCCCTCGGGCAGCGTGGGCAGCTCGCCGTGGGCTCGAAGCCGATCGCGAAGGTCGACCAGCATCGATTCCCCCAACGTCCCCTGGACCCCCAGGCGAGCCCGAGAGACCGAGAGCCAGATCATCGTCGCCGCCACCACCGCGGTCACGACGATGGAGCCGGCAAAGCTGATCTTGTCATCCAGCATCCAACCGTCATAGGTGAGCAGGCCCGCTATGGCCAACAGCACGACCACAAGCCATTTGGGAGGCAGGAACAGCCCACCGATCACGACCAGAGGCACGAAGATCGACCACGGCATGACCGACGGCCAGCGCGCGAGCAGAAAGGCCAAAAAGCCGGCAAGCAGGATGAGGGCCAAGGCCGCGACGATGGGAAAGCCCCTGACCATCGCCCCCACACGCTCCGCAACGCGACGCAGGGATATAGAGCGTCGCCGCCTCGCGACCGGCTGCCTATGTTTCATCACGGTCCGGACACTGTATTCAACTTCGTTGTCGGCATGGGTTCGTTCTCCAGAATCTTGCCCAAGCGGAAGCCCGGGCTCAGCCCTCGGCCGCCGGAACCGGTGGCAGCTCACCGTGCTGCTCGTAGCGCTCGACCATGGCCAGACGTCGCGCATGGCGCACGTCACCGCTGAACTTCGTGGTCAGGAACGCCTCGACCATGGCCTTGGCCTCGTCCACCGAGTTCATCCGTGCGCCGATGGAGATTACCTGGGCGTCGTTGTGTGTCCGCGCCAGCTGCGCGAGCTCGACGTTGTAGGCCAATGCGGCACGGATCCCCCTGACCTTGTTCGCGGCCATCTGCTCGCCGTTGCCCGAGCCTCCCAACACGATGCCGAACGTGCCGAGATCGCCCGACACCGCCTCCGCCGCGCGAAGCACCGCCACCGGATAGTCGTCCTCGGCATCGAAGTAGTCCGGCCCGTGGTCGATGACGTCATACCCCTTGCCCTGAAGGAAGGTCACCAAGGTGCACTTCAGGTCGTATGCCGCGTGGTCGCCGCCGATGTGTACGCGCATCTGCCTTGGTCCTCTGCCTTCGATTGGTTGGGAGCCGATGTCTGTGAAGCAGTGTCAGGAGTGAGCGCCGTTGTCGAGGGAGAAGATCGGCCTGACCGTGCGAGTGCGCTTGATCTCGAAGAAACCGGGGATCCCGGCAACGAGGAGGCAGCCGTCCCACAGCCGGACGGCATCCTCGCCGGTGGGGGCGGGAGAGACAACCGGCCCGAAGAAGGAGATGCCGCCGACGGAGATCACCGGGGTGCCGACGTCATCGCCCACGAGGTCCATGGCCCGCTGGTGGCTGGTGCGCAGGACGTTGTCGACCTTCGTCGAGTCGGCGAACCGGATGAGCTCCGCAGGCAGGCCCACGTCGTCGAGGGCCGACGCGGCGACCTTGAGGTAGTCCTCCTCGCCGTCCAGGTGGATGCGGGTGCCCATCGCGTCATACAAGGGCTTGACTACCTTTTGGCCGTGGTCCTGGACGGCGGCGATGATCACCCGAACCGGGGCCCAGGAGTGATCCATCATGTCTCGATAGTCCTCGGGCAGCTCCCGCCCCTCGTTGAGCACCGAAAGGCTCATGACCGACCAGGTAACCTCGACGTCACGGATCCGCTCGACCTCCATCAGCCAACGTGACGTCATCCACGCCCACGGGCAGACCGGATCGAACCACATCTCAACCGAAGCCTTGTCAGCCATGGCCGTATCCTGCCAGCCGATCGGCTCTGTTCACCGGTGAGGGTCCGAAGCGGTCATGCGAAGATGTCGTGACCGCTGACATGTACCTACAGGAGATGACCCGTGCCCGGCAAGAATCTGACTCGAGAAGAAGCTCGCGAGCGCGCTGACCTGCTGTCGGTCGCCGCCTACGACGTCGCCCTCGACCTCACCACCGGGCCCACCGCCTTCCGGACCCGGTCGACGGTCACCTTTTCGGCGTCCGCGGATGGTGCAAGCACATTCATCGACCTGATCGCGGCCTCTGTCGAGCAGATCATCCTCAATGGTGAGTCGCTAGACCCCGCAACGCATTTCGACGGCGTCCGGATCCAGCTCCCCTCGTTGAAGGCCGGGCAGAACCAGCTGACGGTCGACGCCACCGGCGTCTACATGAACACCGGCGAGGGCCTGCACCGCTTCGTCGACCCCGTGGATGACGAGGTCTACCTGTACACGCAGTTCGAGGTCGCCGACTGCCGGCGCATGTTCGCCGTCTTTGACCAGCCTGACCTCAAGGCAACCTTCGCCTTCACGGTCACTGCACCCGCACACTGGCAGGTGGTGTCCAATGAGCCGACGCCCGAGCCGGTCGTCACTGACATGGTCGAAGGAAAGCTCCTTGCGACGTGGACCTTCGCGCCCACACCGAGCATGTCCTGCTACATCACCGCACTGATCGCCGGACCGTATGACGTGGTCCGCGACGAGGTCCAAACCCGCAAGGGCCCCGTACCGATGGCCATTCTGTGCCGCAGGTCGCTGACACCTCATCTGGACGCCGAGAACATCTTCGACTGCACCAGGCGCGGGTTCGCCTTCTACGAGAACGAGTTCGACTATGCGTTCCCGTTCACCAAGTACGACCAGATCTTCACGCCCGAGTACAACATGGGCGCCATGGAGAATGCCGGCGCCGTGACCTTCAACGAGAAGTACGTCTTCCGGGGCAACGTCACGGAGGCGATTATCGAGCGCCGGGCGCTGACGATCCTCCACGAGCTGGCGCACATGTGGTTCGGCGACCTCGTCACCATGCAGTGGTGGAACGACCTGTGGCTGAACGAGTCGTTCGCCGAGTGGGCCTCGACGACGTGCTCGGCCGAGGTCACCCAGTGGGATACGGCCTGGACCACCTTCAGCACGGCCGAGAAGTCCTGGGCGTACCGCCAGGACCAGCTGTCCTCCACCCACCCGATCGTCGCCGATATCAGCGACCTCGAGGATGTCGAGGTCAACTTCGACGGGATCACCTACGCCAAGGGCGCGTCGGTCCTCAAACAGCTAGTGGCCCATGTCGGGCGCGAGCCGTTTACAGCGGGGCTTCGCGCGTACTTCTCCAAACATGCCTGGCAGAACACCACGCTCTCCGATCTGCTCGAGCAGCTCGAGCGGGCCTCTGGCCGCGACCTGAAGAAATGGTCGCAGCTGTGGCTCGAGACCGCGGGGGTCAACACCCTGCGTCCGGACGTCACGGTCGACGACCAGGGCATCATCACCGCGGCCGCCATCACACAGAGCGCGATCGAGGCCTTCCACACCCTTCGTCCGCATACCCTGGTGATCGGCAGCTACGACGTCGACGGTGACCGGCTCGTGCGCGTGAACCGGATCGAGCTCGACATCGACGGTGAGCGCACCGAGGTGCCCCAGCTGGTGGGTCAGCGGCGGCCGGATCTCCTGCTCGTCAACGACGAGGACCTGGCGTATGCCAAGATCCGCCTCGACGAGCATTCGATGGGCACGCTGCTCGCCCATGCCCGAGGGTTCACCAGCAGCCTTCCCCAGGCGTTGGTCCTGGGCGCAGCGTGGGACATGACCCGCGACGCCGAGATGTCGGGACGCGACTTCTGCGACCTGGTGCTCGATGCGCTGCCGGGCGAGAGCGACTCAACGCTCCTGAGTGTTCTGCTCAGCCAGCTGGGCAGCGCGTCCCACCTCTATGTCTCCCCCGAGCATCGCGAAGAGGCTCTGACCTCGGTGACGACCCGCCTGCGGGAGCTGGTCCTCTCGGCGGCACCAGGAAGTGATGCCCAGCTCCAGCTCGTCGGCGCCTTTGCGGGGTACGCCCACAGCCCGGCTGACGTGACGTGGTTGCGCACGCTGCTCAAGGGCCGCGAGGTGCTCGAGGGACTGGCCATCGACACCGAGATGCGGTGGACCCTGCTCACCAGCCTGGCCATGGCTGGAGCCGCGGGAGAGAGCGAGATCGAGGCCGAACGCCAGCGGGACAACACGGCGACCGGTCGCGAGCGCGCGGCTCGGGCATTGGCGGTCCTTCCCACTGCCGAGGCCAAGGCCAAGGCCTGGCGCAAGGTCATCGACGAGGAAGGTCTGCCCAACCAGACGGTCGGCGCCATTGCCCAGGGCTTCGGCCGGGTGCACGACACGGCCCTGCTCGCCCCCTATGTGAAGAAGTACCACGCCATGCTCACGAAGCTCTGGGGCTCGCGAACCCACGCCATCGCGCAGTCGGTCGTCGTTGGCTTCTACCCGGTGATGCTGGCCAACCGCGAGCTGGTTGACGCCTCACAGGACTGGCTCGATGCCAATCCTGAGGCGAATCCAGCCCTGCGCCGTGTCGTGTCGGAGAACCGCGATGGCGTGGCGCGCGCGCTCGCCGCGCAACAGCGGGACGCCCAGCGCATGAAGGCCTGATCGCCCTAACCCGTGGAAGAGAGGCAGCGGGCCAGCCGCCGGGCCCAACGCGAGCTCATCAGGTCCTCCAGCCATACCGGCTTGCCGTCAGGCCCGGCCAGTGGCAGCCGCCAGTTGGGGTACTCCTCGTCGGTCCCCGGCTGGTTCATCGTCCTCTGGTCGCCGGTCATGTCTGAGACGGCAACCCCGAGCAGCTTGGCCGGAGTCCATGACAAGAAGCGGTGGAGGGCCTCGACGACGTCGCTGCGAGGAGCGCCGGGTAGCAGAAGGCCTCGCTCGACCAGCATGTCGAGGACCTTCTGGCGGGCAGCGTCGTCCAGCACTCGCTCCCGCTCGACGGGGCGGGTCAGCAGCCCGAGGTCATGACGAAGGTCGACGTGCGCACCTGCGAGATAGCCAGCGGTGGGCGGCAGGTCATGGGTCGTCACCGTCGCCAGACACAGCTGCCGATAGGCCTCTGCGGGCAAAGGACTGCCTTCAGAGTCTTTCTCGAACCACAGGATCGACGTGCCGAGGATCCCGCGTTCGCGCAGATAGTCTCGCACCCATGGCTCGACGACACCGAGGTCCTCGCCGACCAGGAGCGCGCCAGCGCGATGGGCCTCGAGCGCCAGGATGCCGATCAGTGCCTCATGGTCGTAGCGGACGTACGTGCCTTCACTGGCCGGCTGCCCCTCCGGCACCCACCAGAGCCGGAAAAGACCGCTGACATGGTCGATCCGGATGCCGCCGGCGTGACGCAGGATGCTGCGCAGCATGTCCCTGTAGGGCGCATAGCCAAGCTCCTCGAGCCGGTCCGGCCGCCACGGTGGCTGGCTCCAGTCCTGGCCCTGCTGGTTGTACTGGTCCGGCGGAGCCCCAACCGTGACCTGGCGCGCCAGGGCGTCACCCAGTCCCCAGGCATCGGCCCCCTCAGGATGAACACCGACGGCGACGTCGTGGATGACCCCGATCGCCATACCGGCTTCGGTGACATGCTGCTGAACCGCCGCGAGCTGCTCGTCAACGATCCACTGCAGCCATCGGTAGAACTCGACCTCATCGCCGACCTGGTCACGGGCCGCCTCAACGGCGGGGCTGCGGGGGTCCTGCAGCTCCGCGGGCCACTGACCCCAGGAGGGCCCGTGCTTCTCTGAGAGGGCGCACCACGTGGCGAAGTCGAGCAGGGCCTGGCCTTCGCGCTCGCAGAAAGCGGTGAAGGCGCGCTCGCGCCGGGAGGACCGCGCCTGGTGGTAGACGAGGCGCAACGCCGCGACCTTGGCCGCCCAGACGGCATCACGGTCGATGGTGTCCGCCTCGTTCAGCATGCGCGCGTCATCCCCGTGCCACTCCAGCATCTGCTTCTCTGCGGCGGACACGTAACCCATCTCGGGGATGTCCTCGACCCGGATATAGATCGGGTTGACGAACCGCCTGGACGTGGGCAGATAGGGCGAAGGCTCCATGGGGGCCACCGGCTCAGCGGCATGCAGGGGGTTCACCAGGACGAAGTCCGCGCCCAGATCGTCGGCCGCCCATGCCCCCAGGTCGGCGAGATCAGCCAGGTCCCCAAGCCCCCACGACTGACGGGAGCGCACGGAGTAGATCTGGCTCATCAGGCCCCAGACGCTTCGCCGCTGCAAGGCGGGGGGCAGGGCCACGGCGATCGGCGACACCACCAGCGGCGTCGAGAAGGTCTCCTCACCGATCCGCGCATGGAGGGTGTGCCAGCCCAGCGGCAGGTCGCCCGGCACCTCAAAGGTCGCCTCACCAGTCGGCCGTCCGTCGATGACCCGTGGCTCGACGTAGTGGTCGACCTGGCGAATCTCGCGGCGGGAGTCATCCTCGAGGACTACCCACATGTCGGCGGCCGCGCCGTCGGGCAGATGCAGAGGCACCCATGCGGGCCACTTCTCTCGGGATACGACAATCGGCGGCAAGGTGCGACGCCATGCCCGGTCAGCAACAACGGCAAGGGATCTCGTGATAGCGGCATCGTCGGAGACGTCGAGACCGAGGGCCCCCAGGACCGCCGAGATGGTCGGCGCGCCGACGATGACGTGGTTGCCCTGCCAGTCCCAGTACTCGGTGGCGACGCCGAAGTTACGAGCGAGCTCGGCCAGGGCATGCGAAGGTGCGGGGGTGGGCACGTCATTCCTTTCGGAAGCCAGCTTTGGGATACGCATGCGAGTGTTTCACGGGTGGCGGTGCACGCATGCGCCCAACCAATGGCAAAGATAGCCGGTATGACGTTCGCCCCCCTCACCTCGGTGCCCTCTGGCACGCTGCCCGCCCTCACCGCAGACAGCGTGTGGCAGTGGGAGAAGCTGATCGGCCCCTCTCTGACCATCATCGGCACCCTGGTGGGAGCAATGCTGCTCCGCTGGGTGCTCCATCGCGCGATCGACCGGGTCGTCGGCCAGGCGCTGGCCAGAGCAGCACGGCGCGAGAGCCAGGCGCCTCGTCGGGCCACCCGGCTGCTGGCTCAGGCGACGGGTCTGAGCCAGGACCGGAGCACCCAGCGGGCCGCGACCATGGGCGCCATCCTCAAGAGCACGTCCACCTTCGTCATCTTCGCCCTGGCGCTGCTCACCGTCATGGCAACCCTGGGCCTACCGCTGGGACCGCTCCTTGCGTCCGCCGGTGTCGTCGGGGTCGCGCTCGGCTTCGGCGCACAGAGCCTGGTCAAGGACTTTCTGTCCGGCATCTTCATGATCCTCGAGGACCAGTACGGCGTGGGCGACGTCATCGACGCAGGCGAAGCGGTCGGAACCGTTGAGGACGTCACACTGAGGGTCACCAGGTTGCGAGACGCCAGCGGGATCGTCTGGTACGTCCGCAACGGCGAGATCGTCCGGATCGGCAACCGTTCGCAGGGATGGTCGACAGCGTTGGTAGACATCCCCGTTGGGTACAACGAAAGCCTCGACACCGTGCTGCCACTCATCCGCAAGGTCGTTCACGACCTCGATGAGTCGGAGGACTGGAAGACGCGGCTGCTCGAAGAGCCCGTGGTCGCGGGGGTTGAGTCGATGACCGGCGGGGTGGTCACGGTCCGGGTCATCGCCAAGTGCGCGCCTAACGAGAGCTTCCCCGTGTCGCGGGAGATACGCGCGCGGGTCAAGGCGGCATTCGACCAGGCTGGGATCCTTGCCCCCCAGATCGCACCCCCGTATGGCGCCGGGCCCGGAACCCCCAGCACCTGAGCCTGAAAGGATTGTGTCGTGACAGATGCAAGCTTCTACGAGCAGGTGGGCGGGCACGAGACGTTCCGCCGGCTGGTCCACGAGTTCTACGCGGGGGTGGCCGGCGACCCCCAGCTGAGGGCGCTCTATCCGGGGGACGACCTTGGACCCGCGGAGCTGCGGTTCAGGATGTTTCTTGAGCAGTACTGGGGTGGACCCACCACGTACTCGGAGGAGCGAGGCCACCCGCGACTTCGGATGCGCCACCAGCCGTTCAAGGTCACCCCGGTCCAGCGCGACCGGTGGCTCACCCACATGATGGCCGCGGTCGACACCGTGGAGCTCGCCCCCGCCAACGACCGGATCCTGCGCGACTACCTCGTCGGGGCCGCCGAGTCGATGGTCAACTCCCTGGACGACTGACATGACCGCCCTGGTTTCCTCTGCTCTCATCCACCCCGGTTCTCCGCCGAACTCGCCCTGGTGGCGATCGGCCGTCACCTACCAGATCTACCCGCGTTCTTGGGCCGACCTTGACGGTGACGGGGTCGGCGACCTTCCAGGCATCACGACCCGCCTCCCCTACCTTCGTGACCTCGGCGTGGACGCCGTCTGGCTCTCGCCGTTCTACACGTCGCCCCAGGCCGACGCTGGCTATGACGTGGCCGACTACCGCGACGTCGACCCGCTCTTCGGGACGTTGGCGGACGCCGACGCCCTGTTGGCCGCGGCGCACGGCCTCGGTCTCAAGGTGATGATGGACCTTGTCCCCAACCACTCCTCTGACGAGCATGCGTGGTTCCGGGCCGCCCTGAACGCGACCCCCGGCAGCCGAGAACGGGAGCGCTACGTATTCCGTGAGGGACGCGGTCCCGAGGGCGACCTGCCCCCGAACAACTGGCAGTGCGTTTTCGGTGGTTCGGCCTGGTGCAGGGTCACATCGGACGACGGCCAGTGGTATCTCCATCTCTTCGACGTCAAGCAGCCCGACTTCAACTGGGACAACCCAGAGGTCCGGGCCGAGTTCGAGGACGTGCTGAGGTTCTGGCTGGACCGTGGAGTCGATGGCTTTCGGGTCGACGTCGCCAACGCACTGGTCAAGGAAGCGGGGTTTCCCGACTGGGACGAGAAGCTGCACATCCTTGACAACCCGGTCGATGTTCCGCGCAAGGTTCCGGGCAGGAGGGCGCCCATGTGGGACCAGGACGGTGTTCACGAGATCTACCGGGCGTGGCGCCGAATCCTTAACTCCTACAACCCGATTCACACTGATGGATACTCAGGCGACAACGACCGCATCCTCTGTGGCGAGGCTTGGGTCGACTCGCCCGAGCGCATCGTTCGCTACGTCCGAAAAGACGAGATGCATCAGGCGTTCAACTTCGAGTTCCTCAAGACTCAGTGGCGAGCCGTCGACCTGCGCAAAGGCATCACGTCCTCGCTCACCACAGCGGACTCGGTCGGCGCCCCCACTACCTGGGTGCTGTCAAACCACGACGTCCTGCGCCACGCATCCCGACTGGGACTTCCCGTGGGAGCCAAGCGCCCCAACGGTATTGGTATCGGCGACCCACAGCCGGATGCCGGCCTCGGTCTTCGACGCGCGCGGGCAGCCACCGCCCTCATGCTCGCCCTGCCGGGCTCTGCCTATCTCTACCAGGGAGAAGAGCTGGGGCTTCCTGACTCCACCGATATGCCAGACGAGGTCCGACAGGACCCGACCTGGCCCCGCAGCGGTCATACCGAGCGCGGAAGGGACGGGTGCCGGGTGCCGATGCCGTGGGAGGGCGACAGTCCGTCATACGGTTTCGGGCCATCTGATCTGACGTGGCTGCCACAACCGGCCTCCTACGCCTCTCTTGCGGTCGACCGTCAGATGGGCGTCGATGGCTCAACCCTTGAGCTGTATCGCGCGCTGCTGGCCATCCGTCGCGAACGGGGTCTTGGCCTGGGTTCGCTGAACTGGCTGGAGGGCTTCTCCGCAGAGGTCCTGGCGTTCGTCAACGCCTCGGTCGAGGGCGAACGGGTTCTTGTCATCACGAACTTCGGTACCGAGCCGGCGGTCCTCCCTGGGGACACGCAGCTCCTGCTGGCCAGTGGCCCGCTCGGAGATGGCGGCACGGTCCCCACCGATACGACGGTCTGGCTCACCGGCTAGGTAGGGGCGACCAAGTCCCATCGCCAATGCCAGGCTCTGGCGTTGTCGGGAGTCGGCGCTAGCGTCGGATGATGCGATACGGGTTTGTGATGCCGTTCGGGGCTGCCGCTGATGTCGCCGAACACGCGGTGATGGCTGAGTCCGCAGGCTGGGACGCCATCTTCGACTGGGAGGCCGTGTGGGGTGATGACGCCTGGATCGCACTGACCGCAGCGGCGATGGTGACCGACCATATTCACCTCGGCACCATGCTCACCCCCATACCCCGCGTGCGCCCCTGGGATCTCGCCTCGCGGGTGAGCAGCCTCGACCGGCTCTCCGGCGGCCGGGTGATCGTGGGTGCCGGCCTTGGAGCACTGCACGAGGGCTGGACGGCTTTTGAGGCTGACGAGGGACGCAGGATCCGAGTCGAGAAGATGGATGAGGGCCTGGCGATCTACGCCGGGCTCTTGACGGGGCAACCCTTCGCCTTCAAGGGCAAGCACTACACCGTCAAGCCGACCGAGTTCATGCTCCCCGCACCACCGGTCCAGCTGCCACATCCACCGGTGTGGGTCGTCGGCGCTGCGAAGGTCGGCGCGACTCGGCAGCCATCGTTGGAGCGAGCGGCACATTGGCAGGGCTGGCTGCCACAGGTCGTCGACGGCGA
>JBBRZV010000087.1:0-12142 GCA_038236365.1 Actinomycetales bacterium
CCCGACCAGGGACATCAGGGTCCGCCCGATGGCGACCACGTTGGCGTTGTACCCGCTTTGGCCCATCAGGGTCAGCGACGCCAACGCTTCCTCCCGTTTGCCCGGGGCAAGGGCGTACTCGACCTGGGCCAGCTGGCGCAGCGCGGTGACCGCTTTGCGCACGGTCAGGGTCCCGCCGGCGACCGCGGTGGCCAGGACCTGGTTGGCCGGCTGGGTGCAGGCCCTCGCCAGCTCGGCGGTGCGGGTGGCGTCGGAGGGTTCGAGGTGGAAGGAGTGCGCCATCAGCCAGTCCGCCGGACCTGAGCTGGAGGATGCGGTCACGACCCCGCGGGACTGGGCCTCCGCAACCAGGCCGACCCGGGCGCAGTCAACCTGGACGGCCAGGGCGTCGATGGCCTCTGCGATCGCGGCGAAGCCGTCGTTCTCGGTGCGCCACAGCTCGGACGGCAGCTTGGCCAGCTGCTCGGTCATCGCAGCAAGGACCCCGGCGGGACCCTGATCTACGATGGCTTCGAACATATGTCCAGTCTAGCCCACCGGTCCGACAACGACAAGGCCTAAAGACAGGCAAACCTCCGCAAACGACACATCTTCAGGGCGATGGCGTTAAGAATGCTCGTCCTAGCTGCGGTCAGCCCATATGGGGGTAACCGTGGGACGTTGCCGCTGAGAACGTCTCCTTGATGGAGCGAGCACTGGTCCAACGCATGAGGTTCAGCGGTGAGCCAGCCTTGTCGTTGGTGCCCGAGGCGCGCCCGCCGCCGAAGGGCTGCTGACCGACCACCGCACCGGTCGGCTTGTCGTTGACGTAGAAGTTGCCAGCCGCAAACCGCAGGCGTTCCTCGGCGTCGACGATCGCAGCGCGGTCGGTGGCGATGATCGAGCCGGTCAGCGCATAGGGCGAAGCCGACTCCATCTGGTCCAGCACCTTGTCGTACTTGCTGTCCGCGTAGACATGAACGGCCAGGATCGGGCCGAAGTACTCGATGCTGAACGCCTCGTCGGCCGGGTCGTCGATCTCCAGAATGGTCGGGCGGATGAAGAAGCCGACCGAGTCGTCATACGTGCCACCGGCGATGACCTTGACGCCCTTGGTGGCGTGCGCCCTGTCGATCACGTCGCGGTGCTTGGCGAAGGCACGCTCGTCGATGACGGCGCCCATGAAGTTGGAGAAGTCGCTGACGTCTCCCTGGCCAAGGCCATCGGTGATCCGGGCCAGGTCAGACTTGATGACCTTCCAGAGACTGCGCGGCACATAGGCGCGTGAGGCTGCGGAACACTTTTGCCCCTGGTACTCGAAGGCGCCGCGAATCATGGCCGTTCGCAACACATCGGGGTTGGCAGATGGGTGAGCGAGGATGAAGTCCTTGCCACCTGTCTCACCGACAAGGCGGGGATAGGTCTTGTAGGTCTTCAGGTTGGCGCCGACCTGCTGCCAGAGTGACTGGAAGAGCGCGGTCGAGCCGGTGAAGTGGATGCCGGCCAGATCTGGCGAGCTCAGCACCACCGCAGAGACGTTGATGCCATGGCCGGTGACCATGTTGATGACGCCGGGCGGCATGCCGGCCTCTTCAAGCACCTCCATGGTCAGCTGGGCTGCCAGCTGCTGGCTCGACGAGGGCTTCCAGACCACGGTGTTGCCCATCAGCGCGGGGGCGGTCGGCAGGTTGCCGGCGATCGCGGTGAAGTTGAAGGGCGTGATCGCGTAGACGAACCCCTCGAGCGGGCGGTAGTCGATCCGGTTCCAGATGCCCTTGGAGTTGGCCACAGGCTGCTCGGCCAGGATCTGTCGCGCGAAGTGAACATTGAAGCGCCAGAAGTCGATCAGCTCGCAGGCACCATCGATCTCGGCCTGGTAGCAGGTCTTTGACTGGCCCAGCATCGTTGCGGCGACGACCCTTGCCCGCCATGGCCCGGCAAGCAGATCGGCCGCCTTGAGCAGGATGGCCGCCCGGTCATCGAAGGAGAGCGCCCGCCAGGCTGGCGCCGCCGCAGTGGCCGCTGCGACCGCAGCCTCCGCCTCGGCAACCGTGGCCTCACGCAGGGTCCCGAGAATCTGCTTATGCGCGTGAGGCTGGCGCACGTCGATCTTCTTGCCGGTGCCCGTGACCCGCTTGCCGCCGATCGTGTGCGGCAGGTCGGTGCGCGTGCCGGCCAACTCGGCCAGAGCCACCTCCAGCTCAGCGCGCTCCGGACTCCCGGGTGCGTAGTCCAGAACCGGCTCGTTGAGCGGGGCGGGAACTCGAGTCACAGCATCCATTGCGTCGAACATCTCCTGAAGGTCTTCCGGCTTTGGGGTCGCCGCCCATCGTGCCACGCCTCAGAGGAGGGCGAGTATGGCGGGAAGCTCCGTCACGTCGTACCACAGGAGCTCGTCGTCCTCGGAGCTGTCGTCACCATCGACATGGAAGGAGGCAATCCGATTGAGCGCAACGGGTTCCGAGATGAACACTGCAGACTCGTCGATGGAGGTCCCGGGTCCTGCCGATCCAACGACCTCCGACTCCACGTCAGCCGCGGCGACGATGCGCCGGGTCTCACCTGGGGTGAGTAGTGCGGCCGAGCTCCGGACCGCGTCGCTCAGCGCGGCGTACTCCCACTCGTCCTGGCCAACGCCCGTGGTGGCGGCACGGAGGGCCTCCGTGACGGCATGGGCGAGAAAAGGCGCCTCGCCCACAGAGCGATTCTTGTCGAGGCCTCGCAGCCCAGAAGCGTTGAGGGGCACATAGATCCGGGTCACAGTCATCCGACATCACTGAAGTCGTCGCCACTTGGCAGCGGCGCGGGGTCACGCAGGGCGAGGGCCGAGGTGCGCAGCGAGGTCTCAATGACCGCTGGCCGTCTCGAGAGGTCCATGAGGTTGCCTCCGATGGCTTCCAGGTCGGCCGGGCCCGGGCCGAGGACGGTGACGTCCGTGCCCTGGCGGTGAACGGTCTCGACTTCGCGAACGACCTTGCGGGTCACCCGGTTTCGCCATTGCCGCTCAAGGCGAGTCACCCATTGTGTGGGTGAGTCCGGGGCAAAGCTGACCTGCGGCGCCAGCACGAAGACCTCATCCAGACCCTCGCCCGCGAGAAGGTCGAGGTTGGTCGAGGACCACGCGCCCCCGTCGATGTAGCGGTGGTCGCCGATCACCACGGGTTGGTACCACCCGGGGATGGCACATGAGGCCATCACCGCGTCGGGCAAGGCGGCTGGCGGCGCGCCGGGCCGCCCGAACGCGGCTCGCTCACCGGTGTCGTAGTCGAGGGCCACGACGGTCACGTCGTCCCGCGCGACCCAACCCTCAGGAACGACATGGGAGATCAGGGCGCCTATCGCCGCGAGATTGCCCCGGCCGACCGGCAAGAACGCTGACAACACCGCAGTTGGCGGCAGCTGTCGCAGCTGAAGAGCGTTGCGGATCAACAGCTCTCGCGACCCGAGTCCCGCCCGCGGGCGCATCGGCCGATCGCCACCGCTGGCCTTCTCGTAGTCGAAGTAGAAGCCGGCAAGGGGACCCGACTTGAGAGGGAGCCCGAGCTGATGCTTGACCAGGTCGCCGACGCTCACGCCAGCGCCGATCAGAGCGACCAGAACCGATCCCGCGGAAGTGCCGATGCAGGAGTCGAAGTCGCGTACGTCGATCCCGGTCTCTTCCTGCAGAGCCTGAAGGGCACCCACCATCCAGGCCGCACCCAGAACGCCACCACCGCCGAGCACCAGTCCCCGCCGCTTCGGCCTGGTCATCTGGGGGCGCGCCTCGTGGCACGCCTGCTAGCGCCACTGATCTCAACCAGCTCGGCAAGCGAGTCGATGAGGCACTGGCCCAGGACATCCAGGTCAGGCATGGCGCCACGGTCCCCGTTCAGCCCGAAGTAGACACCGCCGTCATAGGACGTCAGGCCGATCGAAACTGCCTGCCCGCGAGCCAGCGGGATCACGGGGTAGGTGGAGACCATGAGGGCATCACGGACATACAGGGGTTGCTGCGGGCCAGGGACGTTCGTGATGACCAGGTTGAAGAACCGTCGGGACATCGCACTGCCCAGTCGAGCGCCCAGTGAGTGCAGGGTCGGGGACGCGAATCCGGCCAGACCTGCCAGCGACTCGGCGCCGACGGCCTGTCCTCCCTGCACCTGCTGACGCATGGCAAAAGCGATCTGGTGCAGCCGCATCGACGCGCTGGGCTCCCCCACCGGCAGGTCGACGAAACAGGCGGTGACCCGGTTGGCGAGCCGGCTGATGTCGTCGGTGTCATAGACGCTGATGGGGACCATCGCGCGGACCGCTGTCGCGCTGTGCACCGGCTCGCCACGGGTGAGGAGCCAGGCCCGGAGAGCTCCCGAGATCGTCGCCAGGACGACGTCATTGATCGTCACGTCATCGGCGTAGTTGCCCCGCGCGAGCCGTTTGCGTACCGTGCGAAAAGCCGCCAGATCGGTGCCGACCATGACGTAGCGCCGTGCCGCGCCGATCTCGGCGTTGAGCGGGCTGGGTGGTGCCGGGCGGGCCGCCGTACGTGCGACCGTCGAGACGACATCGCCCACTGCCGAGAACACCCGGCCGCCAATGGACTTGACGTCCTCGACGCCGCCGCGCACGTTCTCGGCGAGCTGGCTCGGGCGGCGTACGGCATCCAGGAGGGCGGACGTGATGAGCTCGACGTCGCTGGGGCCACGGCCCGCACGCCAGGCGTCGGAGGCTGACCCCTCATGGTCAGGCTCGCCGTTGATGATCACGTGCGCGATGTCGACGGCGTTGATGCCGTCCACCAGGGCATGGTGGGACTTGGTCACGATCGCGAAGCGGCCCTCGGCGACACCCTCGACCAGATAGACCTCCCAGAGCGGTCGGCGACGGTCCAGCGGCCGGGACTGGATGCGCGCGACGAACTCCTCGAGCTGTGCGTCTCCGCCGGGGCTCGGCAACGCCGATCGGCGAACGTGATAGGTCACGTCGAACTGCTCGTCGTCCACCCACACCGGGTTGGCAAGGCGACCCGGGACCTCGCGAACCCGTTGCCGGAAGCGCGGGATGAAGGCAATCCGGCTGACGATCAGGGAAACCAGGCCGTCGTAGTCGAAGCCCTCGTCAGGCGGCTGGAAGATCATGACCGACCCCACATGCATGGGCGTCGTCGACTCCTCCATGTAGAGGAAGGAGGCGTCAAGGGAGGTCAGCCGGTCGGACACGACCTCATCGTGTCAGACGATGGCTCAGGGCTGTCGGTGAATCCAGCCCGCGCCGGGGAACAGGGTCTGCAGCTCGCTCGCCGTCTCGTCGAAGCTGCGGTGCACGATACCGGCCAGACCCACCTCCCCCGCGGCCGCAACGTTGTGCGCCATGTCGTCGATGAAGACACATTCGGCCGCCGGCAGGCCGAGGCGATCGAGGGTGAGATCGAAGATCTGGCGTTCGGGCTTTCGCATGCCGACCTCGCCGGAGATGACAACCACGTCGAACATGTCGAGCCAGTCGCTGCGGTCATAGTCCAGGCCCCACGAGTTCGAGAGCAGCGCCGTGCGGACCCCGGCTGCGTGCGCCCGGGTGACCAGCGAGGTCATAGAGTCCTCGTAGATGGCCAGGTCGGCGAACATGGTGGTGACCAGGCCCTGGGCCTCGATCGCAGAGCCTTCGCTGGACAGGGCCGAGGACAACAGGTGCTCGAAGTCCTCGAGGGCAATCTCCCCGCGCTCGAGCTGGTGGACCGGGGACATCTCGCCGGGCAGGGGCTCAACCCAACGGCGAAGAACCGCGCCGTAGTGATCGCTTTCCACACCAGTTGCCTTGAGCCAGCTGCCGATCGCCATGTGGATCGGCATGGTGAGGACTCCGCCCCAGTCCACGATCAGTCCTTGCATCATGCAGGCCTCTGTTGAGAGTTATTACGTCGACGGCCGGGATGTGGTGCGGGCACGCCACAGATCTCACTGGCCAGTGCCACAAGAGTCTTGCGCACGTTTGAGTCGGGCGCAGCCTCGGCCAGCGACTGCCCGGCCAGGAGCGCAGCATCCAGGCTGGCGGGGTCGTCGGGGATGAACCGTGGGTTGTCGATCCCGGCGAAGCGGGTGAGGGCATCGCGGATGCGCGACTCCGGTCGCGGACCCACAGCCGACGAGCGCACCCTGTTGACGACAACAGTAGGCGAAGGGCTGGCGATCGTGCCCAGCTCCTGCAGCCCGCGAACAAGTCGTTGCAACCCGATTGGGTCGCCTCCCCCGACGGCAAGGACCTGGTCAGCGACGGCCAGGGAGATGAGCGTTGCGGCATTTCGCCGGGGCGCAAGCGTGTCGTAGCTCAGCTCCTCGTCGTCCTCGAGGTTGAAGCCGCAGTCGATGACGGTGAACCGGGCAAGTCGCCGGGTCAGGGTGAGCACGTGTTCAAGTGCGGCGGCGCGCAGCTCCGGCCACCTCTCGGCCTTGGGCAGACCGGTCAGAACCCGTAGCCCGGGCGAGACCTCAGGCGCCAGCCGGGCCAACGCGGGGAGGTCGAGGCTGCCCTGGTCTGCCGACCTGGTGGCTGCCGCCAGACCAGGTCCTTCGTCGAGCAAGGAGAGCGCCTGCGCGATGCAACCGCCGTAGGTGTCCGCGTCCACGAGAACCGTGGCCTGGCCCAGAAGCGCGAGCTCGCTGGCAAGGTTGAGCGCAACCGTGGTTCGACCGGGGGCACCAGCCGGACCCCACACCGCGATGATCGTGCCCAGGGGCACCTCTTGGTCAGGGTCGCTTGCGGTGCCAGCCTGACCGGCTGCGCCGGAGCGCACCGCCTCGCGCGCTGATGGGTCGTCGCCACCCGGCGGGGCGCCATCGGCTGCCTCCAGCCTTTGGGCGGTCCAGCTGGGCCCGGGGCCGGCAAGATCCGGGGCGTCGTCCAGTCCGTCAAGCGCCTCCTGCAGGAGATCAGGGCTGGCATCGGCCGCCAGGATCGTGGTGATGCCCAGCTGGAGCAGATGCCGCTGGGCGGTCTCGTCGCCGGGTGGGTAGATCCCGACCACGGTCACGGCGCACTCCCGCAGATGGTCCAGGGCCGTGCGGTCCAGCGAACGCAGGTCCGCCGAGACGAGTGCGACCTCGGCCAGGCCCGAGCCGGCAACGGCCAGCAGATCTGCCAGGTCGGGGCATCGCCGGGCGATCTGCGCGTCTGTGCCTCGCTCCAGTGTCGTGACCAGGGTGCTCTCCCAGCGATCCGTGATCGCCGTGACGACCGACCGGCTCACGAGCCCGCCCGGCTGGGTGACCCCGGCACCGGGACCAGCGTGATCCTTGCGCCCTGGTCGATTGCCGCGATCAGCGCCTGCACGCCGGCATCGGGGACCATGACCTGCACGGCGGTGGTGCCAGAGGCTGCGCCCAGCCCACCGCCGGTGGTGTCGGGAGTGCGGACCACCGTCGCGCCCTCAAGGGTTTTGACCGGGCTGCCGAACTTGTCCGCGGACGAGGCCACGTCCTTGGCATTGACCCATACGTCGACGATCGAGCCAGCGGTCAGCTGCGCCGCGCCGCCACCGTCAACCGGGACCGAGACCGGTTTGAGGTTCACGTCGGCCTTCGTGCCCAACGCCGACCTCGGCAGCAGCTCGCCGGGGCGAATATCGCGCAACGCGAACGTGTTCGCTGCAATGTCGTGGTCTGCGGCGACGTATCCGCCCCCGTTTGCGCCGAGCTGGACGTCGACCCGTTTGACATCCCTCTGGCTCACGGGCTGGCCCGGCACGAGAGCTGCCGTGGCGGCATACATGGGCACGGTGTCGTTGACCGAGGCGATGACCTTGGCACCGATCGCCATGGACAGCAGCACGAGCACCAGGCCGACGACCAGACGGCTGTCGCGCCAGGACGGCTTGCGCAGCCGCGCCGCGGTCGGCTTGGGCAGCTCGGCCATGTCCATACCCTTGGTCTCGGTTTGATGGGCTTTCGGAAGCCATCATCGCCCCTGGCGGCCTCTCACGCCGCATCTCGTCCACAGGACAGGTGGTCGGACCACACGTAAACTCATACATGTCAACGCAAGCACCGTGATCACGAAACTCGACCAAGCAGCCACATGGCTTCGCACCTTTGTGGTAGACAATGGATCCAGAACATCTTCCCGCGTCAAGGAGCCGACCGCATGGCACAGCGCTTCATCCAACTCTCTGACGTCTCTGAGACCCTCAACATCTCGTCGGCCCAGGCCTACGCACTCGTGCGCTCGGGCGAGCTCAACGCGATCAAGGTGGGCGGGCGCGGCCAGTGGCGGGTCGAGGCCACCGAGCTGGAGAGCTATATCCAGCGGATGTACTCCGAGACCAAGACCTTCGTCGCGGCCCACCCGTTCGGGCCAAGCGGCGAGTAGCCCCGCCATCCCGGCTGACCTCACCCGATTCCATCAGCGCCAACCTCAACCGTTGCGGACGACAACAATCGCCGTGAACGGGATCACCCGGCGTGCGAGGACGTTCACCGCGCGCCGTGCGAGATCGGCCGGATGCTCACTGAGATCCAGTGCGTCGGCGCCCACCGCGTCAATTGTGCCGGTCGTCACCGCGCCACTGATATCGGTGAGTGACACCACGGAACGGTCGCGGCTGAGACCCCGCAAGGCATAGCCCAGACCGAACCTCTTGGCCGTCGCAACGCCCCGGCCGGCTGCCGCGCGGATCCCGAGGCCTGTGATCGACACGATCGCTCCGAACGGGATCAGGCTCGCACCGAAGGGGGCCAGGCCTCCCCGGCCGTCAGTGTGTCCCCGGTCGTCGGCACTGTCCCCCTGACCATCGCCGGCACGATGACCAGGGTCCTCAACCAGCAGCCAGTCCGAGCCGGCATCCGCCACGCGCCCTGACACCAAGACTCCTGCAGCCAGCCGAAGCTCGACACGGCGGCCTCGGTGGGCAATCAGGCGTTCATGCAGTCCTACCTGGGCGCGTTCGCGACGGGTGCGGTCAGAGACCTCCAGATCGAGCTCGCGCTGACCCTCCGCGTCCATCTGTGCCTGGAGGTCATCAAACAGCCGATCCCAACGCATGCCGTCTCGTTTCATCGCGGCCAACCTTGATCAGATCCGTCGATCACACCCGCTCGCCCGCCTCCTGTCCACCCGTCTTCAATACACAGATCGGGGCAAGCATTGGTAAACGTAAGCAAACTGCACTAACCTGCAGCCAACATCAACAGAAAGACCAAGGAGCAGGTATGCCGCTTCGCCTCAGTCCCCCAGACGCGAACTCCGTCGCAGTCGCCAGAACCGGCCCAAGCCCAGTCGCGGATGCCGCCGAAGCCCTGGCGAAACCCTTCGCGGCGATCGCCCTGGCCGGCGCGAGCCTTGTGGCCGCCGCCGGGGCGGGATACCTGTTCTTCAGCACGGCGCACGATGCCTGGAGCGCGCTCTCTGCCGCCGGCCCGGCGGACCCGGCCGACGGCATACTCCTGGTGGTTGCTGCGCTTGGGGCACTCCTATCGGCGTGGCTGGGCCTGGGTCTCTCGGTGTCTGCTCTGGCCGCTCTGCCTGGTCACCTCGGGCAGACCAGCAATGCGCTGGCTGCCCGGGTCGCTCCAGCCGCGGCGCGAACGGTCGTCGGCCTCATCCTGGGGACCGCGCTGACGACGGCGCTCGTCCCGGGGACCGCCTTCGCCGACACGGGCCGCGCCGCGCCGATCGCCTCGTCCCGGATCGCGTTCGCTGGCCTGGCCGACATGGCACCGGACGCCTCCTTCCGCCTCGTCAGCGACGCCCGGCCCGCCGCGGATGCCGCACCACCTCCGTCGTGGCTCCCGGACAAGGCCGCCTCAGCAGCGAGGTCGTCATCGGAGCGCCCTGGCTCCGATACGGATCAGGTGGCAGTCCATCGCGGCGACACCCTGTGGTCTATCGCGGCCCACCACCTCGGCCCAAGGGCCACGAGCTCCGAGATCGACGTCGAGTGGCACAGATGGTTTGCCGCCAACCGCAAGGTGATCGGAGCTGACGCGAATGCCATCGAGCCCGGCCAGCTCCTGAGCCCGCCGGCGCCACTACGGGTCAGCTCATGAGAGTCAGTGCGGCATCTGCTGCGAAGCCCGCCCAACGCGCCACACGTGAGCGGACGAAGCTCAGCGTCCTCCCGGCCTCGGAGCCTGCCGACGTCAGCACGAAGCTCAGCGTCCGGCCGATCCCGGACCTGTCCCCGCCCATCATCGACTCGCGCACCGCCCTCTTGGACTACGCGACCTTCCAGAACCCGAGCCCCTTCATCCAGGGGACACTCGCGATCGACTTCACCGCGAAGTACGACTCGGCGCAGGACCCAGAGGGGCGGGAGTACTTCGGACCGCAACGCGCGCTCTCACGGGACCTCCCGGAGCCCGAGGCGTGGGTGAAACACATCGCCCAGGCCCTGGTCGAGGTGATGTCCGGTGCGCGTCCGGCCCCGCAGGTGATCCGCTGGACCACGCCCGAGGTCTATTCGGTGGTCGCACGACGCAACGCCACATCAGGGCGCCGCAAGGCAGTCGCCCGTCGGGCGCTGGTGCGCAAAGTCAGGATCTGCGAACCGGTCGACGGCGTGGTCGAGGCCTGCGCGGTGGTCGTGGACAACGGCCGGGTCCGGGCGTTGGCGATGCGTCTGACCGGGGTCGACCGCCGATGGGTGGTCACCGAGCTCCAGGTCGGCTGACCCATGTTGGTCGGCCATTCAGCTCCGGGTGAGCGTCTCCGGACCCGGACGCACTCGTGAAGTCGCAGAAATCGACCTAAAGACGGTCCCCTGAGGTCGATTTCTGCGACTTCACGGCCGATTTGGCACAGGCTGGACGGCGCGAAGAGGCCGCCTGCCCGGTCAGCGGCGCCGGCTCTTGTTCTTGCTCTTCTTACTGCCACCACGGGGGTCCGAGGCCTTGCGCGACGTCGTTGAGGTGGTCGATGCGGCGCTGACCTCGTCGTGTTCCTGCACCGAGTAGTCGTCGCTGGGCGCCGAGTAGTGCAGCTGCGCCGGAGCCTTCGGAGTCTCCAGACCCTTGGCCCGGATGGCCTTCGCCGCCTCGAAACCATCCGTCGGTCCGGCCTCGACCGTGTCTTGAGGGGCGCTGACCTCGACCTCGACGTTGAACAGGTAGCCGATCGACTCCTCCTTGATCGCATCGTTCATCGCCTCGAAGAGCAGGAAGCCCTCGCGCTGGTACTCCACGAGCGGGTCGCGCTGGGCCATGGCGCGCAGACCGATGCCCTCCTGCAGGTAGTCCATCTCGTAGAGGTGCTCACGCCACTTGCGGTCCAGCACGGAGAGTACGACGCGCCGCTCCACCTCGCGGGCGACCTCCTCGCCGATCGCAAGCTCGCGCGCGTCATAGGCATGGTGGACGTCAGAGGTGAGCTCGAGGCGCAACAGCTCGGCGGTGATGTTGCCGTGACCACCGGCTGCCTCCTCGATTTCCGCGATGCTGATCGAGACGGGATACAGGGTCTTGAGCGCGGTCCAGAGCTGCTCGAGGTCCCAGTCGTCGACATAGCCCGTGACTGTGGCCGAGGCGACATAGCTCCCGACCACGTCGTTGATGAAGGCCCGGATCTGCTCGTGCAGGTCCTCGCCCTCGAGCACCCGGCGCCGCTCGCCATAGATGACCTCGCGCTGGCGGTTGAGCACGTCGTCGTACTTGAGCACGTTCTTGCGGATCTCGAAGTTGCGCGACTCGACCTGGGTCTGCGCGCTACGGATCGAGCGCGAGACCATCTTGGACTCGATCGGGACGTCGTCCTCCATCTTGGCCGTGGTCATGAACCGGTCGACGATGGCAGCGTTGAAAAGCCGCATCAGGTCGTCCTCGAGCGAGAGGTAGAAACGGCTCTCGCCGGGGTCGCCCTGACGGCCTGACCGTCCACGCAGCTGGTTGTCGATCCGCCTGGACTCGTGCCGCTCGGTGCCCAGGACGTAGAGACCACCAAGGGCAGTGACCTCGTCGTGCTCGGCAGCGACGGCCCGCTCGGCGGACGCGAGGGCTGCGGGCCAGGCGGCTTCGTACTCCTCGGGGGTCTCGACCGGGTCCAGACCCTGCTGCTTGAGGGAGGCGATGGCGGTGAACTCGGGGTTGCCACCGAGCATGATGTCGGTACCGCGACCGGCCATGTTCGTCGCGACCGTCACCTGCGACTTGCGGCCGGCCTGGGCGACGATGGCCGCCTCACGCTCGTGCTGCTTCGCGTTCAG
>JBBRZV010000088.1:0-11939 GCA_038236365.1 Actinomycetales bacterium
AGAGCGCCAAATCCATTCCCGAACCTCGTACCCTAGGGTACCGATCCGAACCATTTTGGGGTACAAACGTTCACTATGGTCAACATCTGCAAGCCGCTGACCAGCAACGATGCACTTTTGAGCACGCTATGGCGGGGGTTTAAGTCCCCCTCCGGACACCTCTCTGACCTGCGGTTATACCAAGTCCGGTACCCTAGGATTGCTTCTAGGGTACGAGATCCCCGCGGATGGGCCTTGATGAGCTTCTACGAACAGCGCACAAACCGTGCCGGTGAGCCCAGCCACCGGGTTCGTTTCCGACACCTCGGGAAGAACCGCGCCGAGACGTTCGACACCGAAGAACAGGCCCGGACCTGGCAGACCCTCCTCGACGCGGTCGGCCCGGATGTGGCCCTATCCATCCTCGAAGAGCCCAAGGACGATGCCCGGCGAACCGTCTCCGCACAGGTCGCCAACCACATCACCCACCTGACGGGCGTGACCGAAGGGACCAGGGCGAGGTACTCCGACTATGCCCGCCGGCGCATCAACACCCACCGAATCGGATCAATCCCGCTGCACCTGTTGAGCCGTGACCTGGTCGCTGAGTGGGTCAACTGGATGGCGAAGGAAGGCTTGGCCGCCAAGACGATCAAGAACCACCACAGCCTGCTCTCGGCCGCGCTGACCTCTGCGGTACGGGACCAGTTGATCCCCACCAACTTCGCCGAGGGCATCCGCATCGCCGCACCTGAGGAACAGGGTGAGGAGATGACCACCCTGACGTTGACCGAGGTGTGGGAGTTCATCAATGCCGCGCCCCCGCATTGGCGGCCCATGGTCCTGTTCATGTTCGGCACCGGTGTCCGCTTCGGGGAGGTCTCCGCGCTGCAGGTTGGGGACATCAACCTGGACGTCGGGCAGGCGAGGATCACCAGGGCGTGGAAGCACACCAACGGTCACGGCCACCAGCTCGGCAAGCCCAAGAACAACAAACGGCGCACCATCGTCTTCGGCCGCGACGTCGCTGCAGCGCTCCAGCCGCTGATGGAAGGCCGGCCCACCACCGCGTTTGTGTTCACCAACACCCGTGGCGGACCCGTCAGGCGGACCAACTTCGCAGAGCAGGCCTGGGACAAAGCCGTCCACGCCTTCGCCGGCGACACCATGGTCAAGACCCCGACCCCGGGCAGGTACCGCATCACATGGACAACCGGCCCCGGGAAGAGACCGACCCCGCACGATGCCCGGCACACCTACGCGTCGCTGCAGATCCTGCGCGGGAAGTCCTTCGCGTTCTTGCAGCGCCAGCTCGGGCACGCCAGCATCAACACCACGAACAACCTCTACACCCACCTGCTCACCGAGGACCTGCGCCCTCTAGCAGATGTCATCGACATGACGCCGCTAGAGCTTGAGGGTTAGTCCTTCTTCCAGCCGTCAAGTGCGAATTCTGCTACCGCCACGAGCATCCGGCGCACTCCCCCTGGTCTCCCCCAGCGTCGAGCTTTGCCGGCGTTCACTCGCGGCTCGTCTTCTGCGGGCGTCAGAGCCCCTCCCCATACGAGCCAGTCCCGGGGGAAGCCTGTGGCGGCGACGATTTTGTCGAGGCACTTGACAATCCCTCTGTGGCAATGACAGCATGCATCCATGCCCCCAACGCCACTCCAGATGTACCTCGAACAGGCCTACGACGGGGACCTCGCCTGGGACGTCCACCGACTCAGAGTCGACTGGGGCTACTCATGGCGTGACATCGCCGAGCACGTCGGAACCAAGACTGGCTATGCCATCAGCCATGAGTCCCTGCGCCAGTGGTACGGCCACACCGTGGACGCGGCATGACCACCCTGCTGACCCAGACCCAGGTCGCCGAGATGCTCGGCGGTATCGGTGGGATGCAGGTCCAGAAACGGTGCCGCAAAGGCGAGTGGCCGCACACGCGCATCGGCCGGGCGTACCTGTTCACCCCGGGCCAAGTCGCCCAGATCATCACCCTCTGCGCTGTCGCCCCGAAGGCCGTGTCCAGCCCGGACCAGTCCTGGGGCCGAAAGCGTCGTACCGCCTGACAAATAGCCGAGCGTCGGCCACCCCCGCAAAGAGAGACCGACGCTCAACCAACAAAGGGATCATCTCATGACCGACACCGACCGCCCCAGCTTCACCGCCCGCCTCCGCGCGTTCGCGGACATTCTCGACGCTAACCCCGCCCTTCCCAGGCCACTCGAAGGCGTGTCCGCCTACTCCTTCTTCATCCGCGACGACATCAATCAGGCGCTGATCCTTCGCGACCTCATGGACGACCCCGACACCGAACAGAAGGTAGACACGGACTTTCCCGTGCAGATCGTGGGCCACATCGCAGGCCTTGAGTGCCGGGCCTACGTCCACGCACAGATCGCCCTCATAGACGGCGCTGCAGTCGTGATGCCCCCGATCGACCCGCGCCTCATCGAGGGCCAGGTGTCGAAGTGACTGCCGCCGACCTCGGCCCCGCACCCGGCCTCGTCAACGAATGGCTCACGCCCGGCTTCGTATGGCTGATGATCCTCATCGCCGTCCTCGCGCTCATCGTCCGCGCGATCCGCCGGTGGCGGCAGGTCGGCAAGCAGTTGGACGCCGACCTTGCCCAGATGACCCACCGTCACCAGTACCGCCAGCACGACCTGATCGTGATGTGCGCCTGCGGTGACCGGCAACCCCGCGACTCCATCCTCTACGACCAGAACATGTCATGAAGCGCCTCGTGCTGCCGCTGGCCGCGGTCGTGCTCCTAGCCGGCGCCGTCATGGGCGCCTGGGCCAAGATCTCCGGCGACCTCGACCTTGCCTGGGCGAACTTCGACCTCGAGGACGACGACTGCTGGGGGCTGGAGCTGTGAACATCGGAGAAGCCAGTGACGTCGCACTCGTCCTTCAGCACATCAAACGCCACCCCATCCACGAAGGCGGCGCCTCGGGCCCGCTCGCGTTCCTGCGCGTCGACCAGCCATGGGCCGACGAAGCGCTGTGCCAGCAGACCGACCCGGAACTCTTCTACCCCGAGACGAGCCGCCCCACGAACCACGAGGCGAAGGCCATCTGTGCCGGCTGCTTCGTCCAGGCCGAGTGCCTCACCTACGCGCTGGAAACCAACCAGACGTTCGGCATCTGGGGTGGGCTATCGGTCCAGGAACGCCACCGCCTCACCCACACCAACGAGCCAGAGAGGACCGCGTCATGACTGACAGCAAGATCACCCCCGCCACCACAGTGACGATCCTGAAACACCTCGTCGCCGGCCACGACCTCAACTTCGTCGCAGGCGTCACCCACCTCGAACGCGGTGACGTCCTCGACCTGGTCTCCAGCCACGGCTACCCCGACGTCGACAAGATGGCCTGGGCCGTCGATGTCCTCACCAAGAAGGCCGGCGAGGTCCCAGCCGGCGCATCACGCACTAGGTTCAAGGCCTTCGAGCCCACCGTCGTCAAGCCCACCCCGCCAGCAGACATCGTCGTCCGGGCCACGGACAGCGTCCTGAACCTCGGCAAGCACTCCCCCAAGGTCAGGACCCGAACCCTGGCCGCCAAGATCCACACCCTCCTGGACGACCTCACCAATCGCCTCGCCGACGAGACCGCGGCCCGAGAAGCCAACCTCCGAGCAGCCAAGGAACTGGTCCGCAACGCCGCACGCATCGCCGAGCTTGAGGCCGAGCTCGCCACACTGAAGGGCAAGACGGTGAGGAAGCCGGCGAAGGCGAAGCAGACCCACACAACCCGCAGCGTCGGCAACGGCGGGCACCCGTGCCCCACCTGCCCGCGGATCTTCGACACCGGCCAGGGCGTCAGCCTCCACCAGCGCCGCACCCACCCCATCGCGTGATGAGCAAACCGGCCGGACTCGTCTTCTACCCGAACTCCCACCGCTACAAGCTCGACGGTGAGTGGGTGCCCGGCGTCACCACAATTATCGGCGTCCTCGACAAACCCGCCCTACCGAAATGGGCGGCAGGCGTGGTCGCCGAGTTCGTCGCAGACCAGCCCAGCCTCGTGGACCTCATGAACGAGAAAGGCGGACACGCACCCGTCGTCCAGTTCCTCAAGGCCATGCCGTGGGCGAAGCGTGACACGGCCGGCGCGCGAGGCACCACGTTCCACGACTTCGCCGAGCGGATCCTGCTCGGCGAAGAGGTCCAGGTCCCACCCGAACAGGTCGGGATGGTCGAGTCCGCGCTGGCGTTCATGGACGACTGGGCGATCAAGCCCGTCCTGGTCGAGGCAGCTGTCGCATCTCGGGAGCACAAATGGGCAGGCAAGCTCGACCTCGTCGCAGACCACAACCGTGGACCGCGGGCCATCTTCGACTGGAAGAGCGGCAAACGGATCTACACGAGCGCCGCGTACCAGCTCAACGCCTACGGGCACGCCGAGTTCAGCGGTGAGGCCGGCGTTGAAGCCTCGATCGCCGACCTCGGTATCGAGGCGGCCTACGGCGTCCACATCCGAGACGACGGCTACGACGTGTACCCGCTCAAGTTCGGGCCCGACATCTACGCCGAGTTCCTCGTGATCCGCGCGGCCTACGACATCAACAAGCGCGGCGAAGGCAACTGGCGCATCCCCGGCAGCGGCTACGTCGGCGCCGCCCTCGAAGGGATGGCGTGATGGATGAGAAACAGGCGGCAGCACTGCGCAAGAAGTTCTCCCCCACCTCGATCGGGAAACTGCCGAAGCCACGCAGCGCCCAGTCCCCGAAGGGACAGTGCGGGGTGTGCGGTGGCTATCACGGGCTGCCCGCCGTACACCTCGACTACGTGGGGCACGCGGCCACCACCGACCGGCTCCTGCAGGTCGACCCGGAGTGGTCCTGGGAACCAATGGCCTACGACATGAGTGGGCTGCCCATGCTCGACGCCAACCGCAACCTCTGGATCAAGCTCACCGTCTGCGGTGTGACGCGCATCGGGGTCGGTGACGGCAAGTCCCTCAAGGAATGCATCGGTGACGCGATCCGCAACGCCGCAATGCGGTTTGGTGTGGCCCTCGACCTCTGGGCCAAAGAAGACCTGCAGGCCGTGGACGACCACGAGGTGGAACAGGTCGCGCCACCAGCTGCACAACCTGCCGCGGAGCCGGCCACCCGGACGATGAGCCGTAAGCCTTCTATCTCCAAGGTTGCCACCGAAGACCAGCGCCAGCATGAGCCCGCACCAGAGCCCGATGACGGTTGGTCGCCGCCCGACGATAAGCCCAAGGGTGGACTCAGGACCGAAGCCCAGTCCGTGAAACTCCACGCGTCATTCGGTGACGCCGGGATCAAGGGCCGCGACAACTGCCTCGCGTACCTGACGAACCTGCTCGGCCACCCTGTCGAGTCGACCAAAGACCTGACGGCAACCGAGGCGCACAAAGCCATCGACGCACTGGCTCAGGATGCTAAGGACGCGTCATGAGCGACGTCCCGGACTGCCCCGACTGCGTGCAGGGCAAACACCGCAACTGCGACTGCTGCTCATGGGACAACGAGGCCGACACCCTCGCCGCGTGCCCGTGCGACCAGCGTGGACACCGCGCGCCAGTGGCCGACCCGAAGGCACTCAAAGAGGCAGGCCAGGCATGAAAACCGTGGCCGAGTACATCCGCACCAACTACTCAGGGCGTGCGGCATGAGAGCCATGAAGCCCTGGCCTGTCACCATTGAGGGGCAGCGGGAGGAACTTGAGTCCCGCGGGTATGTGGAGGTCGCCGAGCATCACCGGCTCAAGCCCGGCGCGCGAATCCGGCACCGCGGCCAGCAGTGGTACGAGGCCCTGATGTTGGGCACCGCGACCGTTGTCGCGGTCTACGAGAAGCCGAACTCCCCGTGGTCTGTCGAGTGGCACATGCCTGACATCGAGGTCATACCCCAACGTGACGACGAACCCGAGGGGCGCTGTGTCATCACTTGGGCGCAGTACCACTGCACGGTCGTAGACGAGGTGACCTCATGACCGCCCGCTACCTGCCCGCGTCGGCACTCAAACTCCGCGACGTCATCATCAGCAAGGGCCTCGAAGTTGAGCTCACGGACGTCCGCCCGGGCACCAACGCTGACGGCAAACCTGAGCCGGGCATGGTGCAGTTCACGACCAGCGCGAACACGGCGTTCAGTGTCGGCGGGTCCACGCGGGTCCAGATCGTGGGGCTGACCTCATGACCGCCTTCTGCACCTGCCTGGACGAGTTCGGAGCCAACCCACCCGACGACCCATGCCCGCTCCATGACGCAGATGTGCCCGTCTGCTCAAACGGTGACGCGGACTGCGCTGCCGCTGAGGACAACTGGTGCTGCCCCGCGTGCTGGTCTGACCGCAAGGACGCCACGAGGGGGTGATGCCAATGTCTGCTGAGCTGACCTACGGGGAAATGTTCGCAGGCTATTGAACGGCGGACTAGGAATGGGCATTCAGTCTGTCCTCGGTGGCGAGATGGCGTGGTGTGCGGAGTTCGAGGCTGCCCCGTCGAAGATCCTCGCGCATCACTGGCCGGACGTGCCGAACCTGGGCGACGTGACGAAGGTCGACTGGGCCAGCGTGCCCAAGGTCGATGTCATCACGGGCGGCTCACCCTGCCAGGACCTGTCCCATGCCGGGAAGCGGGCAGGCATGAAAGCCGGAACCCGCTCCGGCCTCTGGGCGTCCATGTGCGACGCCATCGAGATCATCCGACCCAGGCTCGTTGTCTGGGAAAACGTGAGGGGTGCTTTGAGTGCCGAAGCTGATAGCGAGATGGAACAGTGCGCGGGATGTGTGGGAGGAGGAGACGACGGGCCTGTTCTGCGAGCACTCGGACGCGTTCTCGGAGACTTGGAGCCGCAACGACCAACTCAAGGCACTCGGCAACGGGGTCGTGCCACAACAGGCAGCCGCCGCGACACAGGCCTTCTTGACCGACCTCGCACGAGAGGCGGTGGCGTGATGACCCCCTGGCACATCGACGACGCCGAGTGGCTGATCCTCGCCGGCGAACCCCTACACCGGATCGCGCCACGACTGCACACCACCCCCGCAGCCATCGAGAAGACGCTACGCAGGCACCGACCCGACCTGTTGGCCATCATCCTCAGGAGGCGGGCCGCATGAGCGAGCCCTACTACGCCGACGAATCCGTGTCGTTGTATCTAGGCGACTGCCGTGAGGTCACCGCATGGCTCGAGGCTGACGTGCTTGTGACAGACCCGCCCTATGGGATCGCATGGTCGATCGGCACAAACAAGGCCGCGAAGTCCAAAGCGCACGCTGGGATTCAGAATGACCAGGACACGTCATGCCGTGACGCCGCGCTCGAGATGTGGGGCGACCGACCCGGCATTGTGTTCGGCTCATGGGCAGCGACATTCCCGGCTCACAAGCAGATCCTCGTCTGGCGCAAGCCTGTCGATGCTGGCGTTGTCGGCAGCGTGACCGGCTACCGCAGAGACACGGAGCTGATCTTCCTGACGGGACCGTGGCCACTACGCACGTCCGCAAGGTCGTCCGTACTTGAGACCAATGGCGGCAAGGCGCAGTACCTCAACACGCACCCGCACGCCAAGCCTCCGTATCTGATGCAGCGACTCATGGATTGGACCGAGGGCGTGATCGCTGACCCCTTCGCAGGCTCGGGATCGACTCTCGTCGCGGCCAAGCAGCTCGGACGAAAAGCGATTGGTGTCGAGATCGACGAGGCCTACTGCGAGGTCATCGCCAAGCGACTGTCCCAAGGCGTCCTCGACTTCGGCGGTGTCGCATGAGCATCGACTGGGACCTCGCAGCCTGTGTCAGCCACCCCGACGAATGGTGGTTCGCCAACGAACGCCACCCAGAAGAGCAAGAAGCCGCCCGACACATCTGCCTCAGCTGCCCCATCATGCTCGACTGCGGACGGCACGCGCTCGCACGTGAAGGCGGCCTTGCAGCGTGCCACCGATACGGGACATGGGGCGCACTGACCCCCAAGCAACGGTTCCAACTGCGGCCCAAAGGATCGACGGCCGGCAAGAACGTCCTGGGGGTGGCGTCGTGATTTGCGTGTCGACCTGGAAGTGCGTGCGGGAAGCGTTACATACCAGTAGAATTGGACACGACGAAGCGGCCTCGGGTCTGACGCCGAGACCGCCTCTGAGCTCTCCATTCGACACAAGCGAAAGGAGGACCTGATGGACATCGTCCCACAGGACCCGACCCGAAACACCCCGAACCTCCGAGTTCCCCACGTGTCATTCGTGACCGCGTGCGGCGACCACGGACCCACCTACTCGTGCAACCGGCCTGCCGACCACACCGGCCGCCACTGCTACTCCTGGCAGCACATGGCAGCCCCCTTCGCCGGCAAGGTTCGCGGGGTGTGGAGCTGATGCCATGGCTCAAGATCGACGACCAGTTCCCCGGACACCGCAAAGTTCGGCGCCTATCCGACAGTGCGTTCCGTCTCCACACGACAGCGCTATGTGCCTGCGCCCACGATCTGACAGACGGAAAGGTCACCCGCGAAGACATCGAGGACATGCCGGGCGTCAAAAAACGGTACGTAGAACGGTCTATCTCCGACCTTACTCGCGCGAAAGTCTGGCAGATCCGTGACGAAGACGGCACCGGGGTTTGGTGGATACATGACTATCTCGACTACAACCCCTCGCGCGCCGAGGTCATGGCAGGGCGAGAACAAGCACGAATCCGGCAGCAGAAGTGGAAAGAGAAGCACGTAGAGGCGAAAAGTAACGCCGTTACTAACGCGTCTACTAACGCGTCTCCCAACGCGTCGCCAACGCTGCCCCGTTCCGTTCCGTTCCGTTCCGTTCCCTCTACTACACCGGCTGCCGCCGATGACGGCTTCAACGAATGGTGGGCGATCTATCCGCACAAGGTCGCCAAGGGTGCAGCGACCAAGGCATACAAAGCAGCCTTGAAGAAGACCGACGCTGCCACGCTGCTCTCGTCCATCACTGCGCAGTTGGCTTGGTTCGCAAGCTGTATCCGCAACGGCGAGGACTTCCGCCCACACCCCGCATCGTGGCTCAACGGTGAGCGATGGAATGACCGGCCTAGCCAAGTGACCCCGATCCGCACCCGCTCCGCAGCGACGCCGGAGGGCTGGTGATGGAACAGAACCTCGAACTCGCCCAGGCAACCACCATCGCCGCACTCATGGCCCGACCCGACGAAGCCGCGAGCATCTTCACAGCCATCCGCATCGAGGACCTCGACGGCCAGTATCGGCTCATTGCCGAATCCATCCACGGCCTACGCATCGCCCGCAAACCGTTCGACACCCTGGCCGTCATCGACGAAGCGACCCGCCGCGGAACCATCGGCCGCATCGGAGGCGCCGCTGAAGTCCACCGCATCGGGCAGTTCTCGTTCGGGTCGGCCGACTACTCGCTGCAGATCATCGCCCGCACCGCGCGCCTTCGCCGGCTCGAGGTCATCGGCGTGCGGACCCAACAGCTGGCCAACCAGTCAGATGCTGACCCGTTCATGGTTGCTCAGGCCGTCGCGGGTCAGGTCCAAGCGATCGTCGACGGCATCGAGTCCGAGGGTGAGATCACAACCCAGACCGTGGGCGAGTTCCTCACCGGCTCCGACGCCCCGTTCGACTGGGTGATTCCCGGCCTGCTCGAGCGATCCGACCGGCTGATCCTGACTGGCAGTGAGGGGCTTGGCAAGTCGGTCCTGTTCCGCCAGCTCGCAGTCTGTGCCGCCGCCGGACTGCACCCGTTCACCAATGAGGACGTTCCCCAACAGCGGGTCCTGTACGTGGACTGCGAGAACGGCGTAAGCCAACTGCGGTACGCGTTGCGGCCCCTCGTTGGGCAGGCCAAGAAGTTCGGTCAAGACCCAAGTGAGCACCTGTTCATCGAGCCCCGGCCCGAAGGTCTGGACCTGACCCGCGCTGAGGACGAGATGTGGCTCGTGAAGCGAGTCTCAGCCCTACAGCCCGCGCTCCTGCTCACCGGCCCGCTGTACCGGCTGCACGCCAAGAACCCGAACGACGAAGAGCCCGCCCGTCAGGTTGCCCGCGTCCTGGATCGGTGCCGGGCCGCCGCGAACTGTGCGCTCGTGGTCGAGGCTCACGCCGGGCACGCATTCGGAGGTCAGGGTCAAGGCGCCAGTCAGCGGCCCGTGCGACCGACCGGCACCTCGCTGTGGCTGCGCTGGCCCGAGTTCGGATACGGGTTGCGGGCCGTCGAGGACTACGACCCCCAGAACCGGCGTGTCGAGTTCGTCCCCTGGCGAGGCGATCGGTCGCAACGGGACTGGCCCAAACGACTCAAGGCCGGCGGCGACTGGCCGTGGGCGCAGGACTTCGAGGAAGTGTCCGAGTGGGATCAGAAGACGAGCTACCAGCAAAGGAACGCATCATGAGCGGCGACACCATCATC
This sequence comes from Actinomycetales bacterium, assembly GCA_038236365.1. GTDB lineage: Bacteria > Actinomycetota > Actinomycetes > Actinomycetales > Dermatophilaceae > UBA4719. Next base: position 10,361 of record JBBRZV010000088.1, read on the forward strand.
ACCATCATCGGCAACCTGACGGCCGACCCTGAGTTGCGATTTACCCAAAGCGGAGCAGGCGTGACCAACTTCACCGTGGCCAGCACCCCGCGCCAGTTTGACAAAACCAGCAACGAGTGGAAAGACGGCGAGACGCTGTTCATGCGCTGCTCGATCTGGCGTGACGCGGCTGAGAATGTGGCCGAGTCACTGGTCCGTGGCACGCGAGTGATCGCCTCCGGTCGACTGGTGCAGCGGTCGTGGGAGAAGGACGGCGAGAGGCGCACGGCTGTCGAGCTCCAAGTCGAGGAGGTTGGTCCCTCGCTGAAGTACGCCACGGCGAAGGTGGTCAAGGCGCAGCGGGGTCAAGGTGGCCAGCAAACCGCTCCGGCCAATGCGTGGGCGACCAACGAACCTGCGCCGTTCTGATGAACGAACCGTGGACGCTCACGATCCCCAAGGGGGACCTGCCATGGATCAACTCGAACGATCGCAAGCACTGGCGCGTCAAGGCACGCGAGACGAAGGCTTGGCACTACGCCGTAGACCGGGCCATCGGCAGGCATGGACGACCACCGACCTACACATATCGCGTACTCATCACTGCCACGATTCACAAGACGAGGCTCGGCAGGTGGGACTCAGGCAACCTCTATCCGACCGTCAAGGCGATTGTCGACGCATTGGTCGTTGACGGTCTACTGATCGACGACAGCAACGAGTACGTCGAGGGTCCGAACCTGAGGCCGGGCGAGAAGCGCGCTCAGGCGTGTGTCGTCATCACCATCGAGCCAGCAGCATGAGCGAGTACGGGGACGCGATCGCGTCCCTCGTGGCTGCGGTCCGCGACGTCGACAAGGCTGCCGCCCGTAGCGACAAGATCCGCAGCGAGCGCGACGACGCGCTTGCCCGCCTGGCTGCCGTGCGCGTGGCCTGTGACGGCGCAACGAGCGAGGGGCAAGGGTTTATCGCCGTATCCGCTCTACGGGCCGCAGCAGGGCTTACAGGTGGCACGCCGTGACCGGCACTGTCGCATGGGATGACCTCGCGCGCGTCCTACTAGCCAACCTCAAGCCTGGCGAGGCGAGGGCCACGATTGCGCGAGTCGGTGCGCTGATCGACACATGGCACGCCAGCCCCGACCTGCGCACCCGCGCACACGCCGACCGCCTGAGCGAAGCACTCGACGGGAGGCCGCGGGCATGATCGACAACGGTCGGATGTACTGCGACGGGATGCCCACCATGTTTGGGTGTCCTTCAGAGACCAAGGCACGTCGCTGGACCAAAGAAGGCCTCAAACCGGGCGGATGGTTGCTCGACCACGCGACAGAGGACCTGGCTGGTACGCCATCGGTGCCGTTGTTCCCAATGCACTTCTGTCCGTCGTGCGCGCAGATCGTGCTGGCAAGGTGGCCACGCGATGAGTGACCTCACCCCCGCCATCGACGCGGCAGCACGAGCCCACTTCGCCATCCAACACGCCCGCTCTGGAGTCGACTGGGACGACGCCCAAGAGGTCGACAGGGCATCCATGCGGGTGTTCGTCACACCGTTGGTTGAGGCAGCCATCGCGGCACACGACGAGAAGAGGACCACAT
>JBBRZV010000089.1:0-11667 GCA_038236365.1 Actinomycetales bacterium
CCTGACATGGTGTTTCGAGGTGGGACGCTGCAACCCTCCTGTCACGGATGGACCGTGACCGCTCTAGACCGAAGGAGGTGGGTTATCAGCATGCGTCAGTACGAACTCATGATCATCCTCGACCCCGATCTCGAGGAACGCACGATCTCGCCCTCGCTCGACAAGTTCCTGTCCGTCGTCACCAAAGACGGTGGCACGGTGGACAAGGTCGACCTGTGGGGCAAACGCCGTCTGGCCTACGACATCAAGAAGAAGTCCGAGGGCATCTACGCCGTCGTCAACTTCAGCGCGGAGTCGGCCACGGCAAAGGAACTGGACCGTCAGCTCGGTCTGAACGAGTCCATCCTGCGGACCAAGCTCCTGCGCCCCGGCGCCTGAGTCTCCGACGCCTTCCCGAATCAAGAGGACCTCACTATGGCTGGCGACACCGTCATCACGATCATCGGCAATCTCACCGCCGACCCAGAGCTGCGCTTCACCCCCTCGGGTGCTGCCGTGGCCAACTTCACCGTGGCCTCGACCCCGCGTCAGTTCGACCGGACGAGCAACGAGTGGAAGGACGGCGAGACCCTGTTCATGCGTTGCTCGGTGTGGCGTGATGCGGCAGAGAATGTCGCCGAGTCGCTGCAGCGCGGCGCTCGCGTGCTGGTCTCTGGCCGACTGAAGTCTCGTTCCTATGAGACCAAGGAAGGCGAGAAGCGCACCGTCATCGAGATGGACGTCGACGAGGTCGGCCCTTCGCTGAAGTACGCCACCGCGAAGGTCAACAAGACCCAACGGGGCACCGGAGGCGGCGGCTTCAACAGCGGCGGCAATGGTGCTCCTTCCGGTGGCGGTGGCCAGAACGGTGGGTCAGCTTCTGGTTCTGGCAGCCAGACCGCCGAAGACCCATGGGCCACCGGTTCTCCTGCCGCCGCAAACACGGGCGGCGGTCAGTCCTCCGGTCCGCAAGGTGGCTGGGGCAAGGGTCCGTCATACGACGAACCCCCCTTCTAGGTTGCGGATCACCCTGCAGTCTTCAGCGATACAGATCACGAAGTCCAGGACCTGAAGTCAGAAGGTCCTGGGCATAGCTCAGATAGCCACAGCTCAGACATGTAGTTCTGCCATCCCAGGGGTGAAAACCCTGGGCTTCTCTCAAGAATGGAGAGCACCACGATGGCCAAGCCCGTTGTGCGCAAGCCCAAGAAGAAGGCCAACCCGCTCAAAGCGGCGAAGGTCGAGAACATCGACTACAAGGACACCGCGCTGCTGCGCAAGTTCATCTCCGATCGCGGCAAGATCCGCGCTCGCCGGGTGACAGGTGTGACTGCCCAGGAGCAGCGTCTCATCGCCCTCGGCGTGAAGAACGCCCGCGAGATGGCGCTGCTGCCCTATTCAAGCTCGGCTCGCTGAGCTAGTTGACCGCAGAGCTAGCTGACCGAGAAGGAGAAGCTCAATGAAGGTAATTTTGACTCACGAGGTCTCTGGCCTCGGTACTGCGGGTGACATCGTCGACGTCAAGGACGGCTATGCCCGCAACTTCCTGATGCGTCGCGGTCTGGCCACCGGCTGGACCAAAGGCTTCGAGAAGCAGGTGTCCGCGATCCAGAAGGGTCGCGAGATCCGCGAGGTCAAGTCCCTGGACGAAGCCAAGGGTCTGAAGGGCCAGCTCGAGGCCAAGCCGGTCCGGGTGCCAGCCAAGGCAGGTAAGTCCGGCCGTCTCTTCGGCGCCGTGACCCAGGGTGATGTCGCCGACGCGGTCAAGGCTGCCGGTGGTCCTTTGCTGGACCGCCGCAAAATCGAGCTCTTGAGCCCGATCAAGTCCACTGGCACCTTCGAGGCGCTCGTGCGCCTGCACGCCGAGGTGCAAGCCACCATCAAGCTGGATGTCGTCGCCATCTGAGGCTCGACCACGAAGTACGCACGCCCGAAGGGCGCGGATCCTGAGCGGTCTGCGCCCTTCGTCGCGCCCGGGCATACCCCGATTCAGTGGTTCCAGCGCAGCCCGCGGGTGTTGGATGGGTAAGAGACCCGGGGGAGCCCGGTGACCTGAGCGTCTGGAGGGTCCGAGGATGCGTATCGGCCTGGTTGGGGTCGGCCGGATCGGGGCACTTCATGCTGCGACGCTGGCCAGTCTGGACAGCGTCGAACAGGTGGTGGTGGCCGACATTGACCCTGCGCGGGCGCGGGCCGTGGCCAAGGAGCTCGGTCTCGAAACGGTGCCCGAGGTCGACGCCTTGTTCGGGGCCGGCCTTGATGGTCTCGTCATCTGTGCGCCTACCAGCGCCCACCCCGAGCTGATCGAACGCGCCCTGGACGCCGGGCTGACCACGTTCTGCGAGAAGCCGCTCGCGTCGGACCTGAGGGGAACACAGCTGGTCGCTGAGCGCGCGACTGGTCGCGAGGTGCCGATCCAGATGGGTTTCCAGCGTCGGTTCGACCCGGGCTACCGTGCCGCCCGCGACGCCGTCAGCAGCGGCAGGCTCGGCTGGATCCACACCATCCGCGCCAACACCGGCGACGCCGCCCCCCCGCCCGCGTCGTACATCCCCACATCAGGCGGGTTCTTCCGTGACTGCAGCATCCACGACATCGACGCCGTACGGTTCGTCTCCGGCCGCGAGGTCGTCAGGGTCTATGCCGTGGGCGAGAACCGCGGTGATGCCTTCTTCGCCGAGTCTGATGATGTCGACGCCGCCGCCGCAGTGCTCACCCTCGACGATGGCACGACGGCGCTCATCTCCGGCTCGCGATACAACGCACGCGGGTATGACGTGCGGCTGGAGGCCCTGGGCAGCAGGGACTCCGTCTCGGTCGGGATGGACCACCACATGCCACTGCGGTCGGTCGAGGAAGGCGTCGGATTCCCCTCTGCCACGCCCTATACCGATTTCATGGAACGGTTCCACCGGGCGTATGTCGACGAGATGACTGCGTTCACCGACCTCGTCGCCGGCCGGATCCCGACGCCGTGCTCGGTCCACGAGGCGCTCCAGGCCTTCCTGGTTGCCGAGGCGTGCGATCTTTCGCGTCGCCAGGGCCGGCCGGTGCAGCTGGACGAGGTCGGTCGATGACATCTCTGCCGGAGCGCATAGCCGGGGCGCCCATCTCCTGGGGTGTCTGCGAGGTCCCCGGTTGGGGCTGGCAGCCCGACTCTGCGACGGTGCTCTCGCAGATGCGTGAGGTGGGCCTGGTCGCCACCGAGCTCGGGCCAGCTGGTTTCCTCCCCGATGAGCCGCAGATCAAGGCGAAAGCGTTGGCCGCCATGGGACTACGTGCCGTCGGCGGCTTCGTGCCGGTGGTGCTTCACGACCCGGGGCACGACCCTCTTCCCGAGATCGAGCTGGCGCTCAAAGGCCTCACGGCTGCGGGCGCAGACACCTTGGTCCTTGCCGCCGTCACCGGGGCCGACGGGTATGACGTCTCGCCGGTCCTCGGCGACGCTGGCTGGCAGGTGCTGCTCACCAACCTCGACCAGATCGTCCTGGTCGCGGGCCGGAGCGCGATCACCGCCGCGCTGCACCCCCATATCGGCACCATGGTCGAGACCGCGGACGAGGTGCAGCGGGTTCTGGCCGGCAGCTCAATCGGTCTCTGTCTGGACACCGGGCACCTGCTTATCGGCGGAAGTGACCCGGTTGCCCTTGCGGCCGAGCACGCAGGGCGGATCCGGCATACGCATCTGAAGGACGTTGATGCGACCTGGGCGAGGCGGGTGCAGTCTGGTGACGTGACCTACACCGACGCGGTCCGTCAGGGCATGTACCGCCCGCTGGGTCGGGGCGACGTGGACGTTGCCGCCATCGTCGGTTCGCTGGAAGGCGCCGGGTATGACGGGTGGTACGTCCTTGAGCAGGACACCATCCTGGGCGGACCTCCTGCAGCAGGCGCCCCTGGGCCGATGGCCGACGTCAGCGCCAGTATCGAGCACCTGCTCGCCATCTCGCGGAGCCTGCCATGAGTGCCGACCCTCCGGCGGGCCACACCACGGCACTCGAGGTGCTCACCATCGGGCGGGTTGGGGTGGACCTGTATCCACTGCAGTCGAACACCCACCTGCAGGATGTCCAGACCTTCGCAAAGTTCCTGGGCGGCAGCCCCACCAATGTTGCCGTGGCTGCGGCTCAGTACGGCCGGCGCTCGGCAGTCATCACCCGCACCGGCCGGGACCCCTTCGGCATCTTCGTCCACCAGGCCCTGCGTGACCTCGGCGTGGACGACCGCTTCGTCACAGCGGTCACGGGTCTGCCCACGCCGATCACCTTCTGCGAGATCTTCCCCCCCGACGACTTCCCGCTGTACTTCTACCGGTACCCAGTGGCTCCGGACCTGCAGATCCAGGCCTCGGAGATCGACCTGGATGCGGTGCGCTCGGCCTCGATCTACTGGTCCACGGTGACCGGTCTGTCGGCCGAGCCGAGCCGAAGCGCGCACTTCGCAGCGTGGAAGGCACGGGGCCGGGCGCCGCTGACCATCCTGGACCTGGACTACCGGCCGATGTTCTGGGAGGACTCCGGCGCCGCGCACGCCCAGATGGATCGGGCCCTGTCGATGGTGAGCGTCGCCGTTGGCAACCGTGACGAGTGCGAGGTCGCCGTCGGAGAGAGCGACCCCGACCGGGCAGCAGAGGCCTTGCTGAACAGTGGGATCGAGCTGGCCATCGTCAAGCAGGGGCCCAAGGGTGTGCTGGCTCGAACCCGCGATGAGCGGGTGGAGGTCGCGCCGTTCCCGGTCGACGTGGTCAATGGTCTCGGTGCGGGGGACGCCTTTGGTGGCGCCCTGTGTCATGGGCTGCTGGCGGGCTGGCCGCTAAAGCGAGTGCTGAGGTTTGCCAACGCTGCCGGGGCGATCGTGGCCTCTCGGCTGGAATGCTCCACCGCGATGCCCACCGCTGACGAGGTCGAGCGGCTTATGGAAGAACAAGTTGCCGAACTGGTACCCGGAGGCGCGTAATGATGACTGAGTGGTTTCGCAAGGCAGGCGCAGCCGGCCGTGGAGGCTTCGACGTGGCGATCGGGCCACGGGAGGCGGGCTGGGAATACAGCGGCCTGCACGTCCTGACTCTCGCCGCGGGTGAGTCCAAGCGGGTCGTTGCCAGCGAACATGAGTGGCTGGTCCTTCCGCTGAGCGGCCAGGTGAACGTCGAGTGCGATGGCAAGCTGCTGTTCCTGGCCGGACGGAAGAACCCCTTCGCCGGAACGACCGACTTCGCGTATGTACCGGTCTCCTCGATCTTCACCGTCTCCAGTGCGGCCGGTGCCCGGATCGCGCTGCCTCACGCCAAGGCGTCAAAGCAGTTGCCGTTCAGGCGAATCCCGGCTGAGGCGACCATCGTCGAGCTGCGTGGGGCGGGGCAGAGCTCACGACAGGTCAACAACTTCGGGACTCCTTCAGTACTGGACGCCGAATCTCTCATCGCCTGCGAGGTGCTGACGCCGGCGGGGAACTGGTCGTCCTACCCACCACACAAGCACGACGAGCACCGTCAGGACCGCGAGAGCATTCTCGAGGAGATCTACTACTTCGAGATGAGGGCCGAGGACGGGGCGACGCCGGCGTCCGCGAATCCCTGTGGCTACCAGCGGGTCTATGGCCCCAAGGACCGGCCGATCAACATCCTGGCCGAGGTCCGCAGCGGTGACGTCGTCCTGGTGCCGCACGGCTGGCACGGTCCTGCGATGGCACCACCGGGCTACGACATGTACTACCTGAACGTGATGGCGGGTCCAGGGCCACAGCGAGAATGGCTCAGCACAGAGGACCCCGATCACGCATGGGTTGCCCAGACCTGGGCTTCAATGAAGGTCGACCCCAGGCTTCCGTTCGGTGCGCGCCGGTGACCGAAACCATCCGGTTGACGGTCGCGCAGGCGGTCGTGAAGTTCCTGGTGAGGCAGTACTCCGAGCGCGACGGGGTGCAGCAGCGCCTGGTCGAAGGCTGCTTCGGCATTCTTGGCCACGGCAACATCGCCGGCCTTGGCCAGGCGCTGATGCAGCTGGAGGCGGAGGGGGGTGATGAGCTCCTGCGGTACTACCCCTGCCGCAACGAGCAGGCCATGGTTCACACCGCGGTGGGCTTCTCGCGGATGCGGAACCGCCTTCAGACCTTTGCCTGCACGACGTCCGTTGGGCCTGGTGCGACCAACCTTGTCACCGGGGCCGCGCTGGCGACGATCAACCGGATCCCCGTGCTGCTGCTGCCTGGCGACGTCTTCGCCACCCGGGCGAGTGGCACCGTCCTGCAGCAGCTGGAGTCGCCGGGTGGCCATGACATCTCGGTCAACGACACGTTGCGTCCGGTGTCGGTCTACTTCGACCGGGTATGGCGACCTGAACAGCTCCCGTCGGTGCTGCTCGGCGCGATGCGCGCACTGACCGACCAGGTCAACACCGGGGCAGTGACCATCGCGCTCCCGCAGGACGTCCAGGCGGAGGCGTGGGACTGGCCGATCGAGCTCTTCGACGTCAGGGTCTGGCACGTCGCCAGGGCGATGCCGGGGATGGATGTGCTCCGGCAGGCGGCGGATGCGATTCGTGCCTCGGAGCGCCCACTGATCGTTGCCGGCGGCGGCGTCGCCTACTCCGAGGCCACCGAGGCGTTGCGCCAGCTCGCTGAGGCGACAGGCGTGCCTGTCGCCGAGACCCAGGCGGGCAAAGGCGCGCTGGCCTGGGATCACCCCCAGGCGGTGGGCGCCATCGGAGCGACGGGAACCACCGCTGCCAACGCCCTGGCCGCAGAGGCTGATCTCATCGTTGGCATAGGCACTCGCTGGAGCGACTTCACCACCGCGTCCATGAGCGCGTTTGGCGACCCGGCCGTTCGGTTCGTCAACATCAATCTGGCGGGTCGTGACGGGCACAAGCTCTCGGGCCTGTCGGTGGTGGCCGATGCCCGGGAAGCGTTGCGAGCGTTGACAACAGATCTTGTGGGCTGGCGGGCGGACCCTTCATACACGCGTCGTGCGAGCGACCTGGCGCGTGCATGGGACGGCCAGGTCGCGGCGGCATACGACCTGGAGGGGGACCTGAGTGCCGCTCCGCGCCAGAGCCAGGTGATCGGCGCGGTCAACGACTTGTCCGGTCGCCGCGACGTCGTCGTGTGCGCTGCCGGCTCGATGCCGGGCGAGCTGCACAAGATGTGGCGGACCCGGGATGCCAAGGGCTATCAGGTGGAGTACGGCTACTCGTGCATGGGCTACGAGATCGCCGGCGGCCTCGGTGTCAAGATGGCTGCCCCGGACCGCGAGGTCATCGTGATGGTGGGTGACGGGTCCTACCTGATGATGGCGCAAGAGATAGTGACCGCAGTTCAGGAGGGGATCAAGCTGGTGGTGGTGCTCGTGCAGAACCACGGCTTCGCGTCGATCGGCGCCCTCTCCGAAACCGTTGGTGCGCCTGGGTTCGGCACCAGCTATCGCTTCCGTGGTGAAGGTGGTCGCCTCGACGGTGACATCCTGCCGGTCGATCTCGCCGCCAACGCCGCGAGCCTGGGTGCGCAGGTGCTTCGCGCCGACACCCTGGGCTCGTTCAGAGCGTGCCTGAGTCAGGCACTGTCGAGCACCCGGACTACCGTGGTTCATGTGGAGTGCGCTCTGGAGTCGGGGTCCCCGTCCAGCCGTTCATGGTGGGATGTCCCCGTCGCAGAGGTCTCCACGCCGCCCGTCACCCAAGCCGCGCGGTCGGCATACGAGCAGGCGAAGGTCAACCAGCGTGGCCACCTGAGGCCCTTCGACGGGAAGCAGCCTTGAGCTGCTGAGGCACAAGCTTCAGCGAGTGGCACCCGTGACCAACCACGCATCGCCACGGGCCCGCCAGCCGAGCGCGACGGCCCGCATGGCCATGAAGACGACGAACGTCAGCCACAGCACTGACAGCGCATGTCCTTGCGCGGCAGCCGAGTCGGTGCCGGCCAGCAAGGAGGGCCCGACGGCTCGAACAGACAGGATCAACGGAAGGTAAAGCACAAGGAGCCCGACCTGGGCCAGTGCGAGCCATCGGCCGTCGCCGGCCCCGATCAACACACCGTCCAACACGAAGACGAAGCCCGCGATGGGTTGGGAGACTGCGACCACGATGAGGGCGGCCGCCAGCGCCGACTGCACCGCAGGGTCAGGACTGAAGAGCGGGGGCAGAACCGAATGCGCTGCCAGCACAAGGACTCCGAGTATTCCGCCGCCGAAGACACCCCAGAGCAGCATGGTACGGGTGGCCGATCGGGCTCCCGTGATGTCACCAGCGCCGAGCGCCTTGCCGGTCAACGCCTGCCCGGCGATGGCGAGTGCGTCAAGAGCAAACGCGAGGAACGTCCAGACCGTGGCGGAAACCTGGTAGGCGGCCAGCGGCACGTCTCCCAGGCCTGAGGCGACCCAGGTCGTCATCAGCAGGACGAAGCGAAGGGCCAGTGTCCGAACAAGCAGAGGCACGCCGTCGAGCGCCGCTCGCATGACCCTCCCGGGGTGCGGTCGAAGACTCGAGCCGAGCCGTCGAGCCCGGCGAATGACGACGAGGACGAGGGCGGTCGCCATACCGCATTGAGCGAGAACCGTGCCGAGTGCGGAACCCGCGATGCCCATGTGTAGGCCGTAGACAAGGAGGAGGTTGAGCGCGATGTTGGAGCTGAAGCCCGCCACTGAAGCGACCAAAGGTGTTCTGGTGTCTTGCAGCCCGCGCAGGACGCCGGTGACCGCCAACGCGACCAACATCGCCGGTATGCCGAAAGCGGACACCCGCAGATAGGTGACCGCCTGCTCGAGCGCGGCAGGTGAGGCGCCGAACAGCGCGCAAAGGGGCGCTGCGAAGGAGGCGACGAGGGCGGCGGTGAGGATCCCGATCGCGATCGCCAGCCATAGACCGTCGATGCCGGCACCGACCGCGTTTCGTTCAGATCCGGCGCCCACCTGTCTGGCCACGATCGACGTCGTGCCGTAGGCAAGGAAGACGAAGATGTTCGCTGCAGTGATGAGCGCGGCGCTGGCCACGCCGAGTCCGGCCAGCCGCGTGGTGCCCAGGTGGCCGATGATCGCGGAGTCTGCGAGAAGGAACAGCGGTTCGGCGACGAGGGCCAGGAACGCGGGGACAGCGAGCCGGGTGATCGCGCGTTGCTGGCTCCGACGCGCGTCGGCCGACAGGCTCGCGTCGCGGTTCACCATCGCAGGGTAAGGGAGTTGGGAATCTGTCCGGGCCCTCGTCCGTTGTTGTTCTCACAGTGGGCTGGTGCTTTGCCGTCAGGGGTTGTCGACAAGGAGTCCCTCATGAGTGTTGCGGATATCGTGGATCCATTGGTCCGGGCGGGGCTGGGATCGGACCTGCCCGTTCTCGTACGGTGCTGGGACGGCAGTGAGATCGGTCCACCGGGCGCGCCGGTGCGGCTGACGTTCACGAGCCCGCGTGCCCTTCGTCGGATGCTGTGGGCCCCGAATGAGCTTGGGTTCGCACGCGCCTACGTCTCCGGTGACGTCCTGATCGAGGGGGACATCATGGCGGGCCTGGCGGCGCTGGACCAGGTCGCCGATCCGGACTTCGGCCCAGGTGTGGTCATCGACTCCTCGACGCGCCTGGCTCTGGTCAAGGCGGCGTTGCGGCTCGGGATCGCTGGCCCGCCACCTCGACCGCCGGCTGAAGAGTCGAAGCTGGGTGGGCTGCGGCACTCAAGGGGCCGGGATGCGCAGGCGATCGCCCACCACTACGACGTCGGAAACGACTTCTACGAGCTGGTTCTCGGACCATCGATGACGTACTCGTGCGCCTACTACGAGCAGGAGCCCGGCCCGGCCTTCGGCCTTGAGGACGCACAAAAGGCCAAGTGCGACCTCGTCGCCCGCAAGCTCGGGCTCAAGCCCGGCATGCGGGTCCTGGATGTTGGTTGCGGTTGGGGAGCCTTTGTCTGCAACGCCGCTCGCAACTATGGGGTTGAGGCAGTCGGCATCACCCTCTCCAGCGAGCAGGCTGAGTACGCCCGACGCCGTGCCGACGCGGAGGGTGTTGGAGACCGCGTGGAGATTCGCCTCCAGGACTATCGCGATGTCCTGGACGGCCCCTTTGACGCGATTGCGAGCATCGGGATGTCGGAGCACGTCGGGAAGGCGATGCTGCCGACGTACTCCAAAGAGCTGTTCAGACTGCTCCGCCCTGGGGGTCGACTGCTCAACCACGCGATCTCCCGTCGCCCCGGGCCGGCCGATGGCTTCTCGCGGACCTCGTTCATCGACCGATACGTCTTCCCGGATGGGGAGCTGCAGCCGATGGCCACGATGGTGGAGGCGATGGAGGAGGTCGGCTTCGAGGTGCGAGATATCGAGTCGCTGCGAGAGCACTACGCACTGACCTTGCGGGCCTGGGTGGCGAACCTGGAAGCCAACTGGGACAGGGCTGTGGAGCTCACGAGCCCCGGCCGGGCCAGGATCTGGCGGTTGTACATGGCAGGTTCGGCTCTCGGTTTTGAGGCCAACCGGCTCGGCCTGAACCAGGTGTTGGCCGTTCGACCCGACCCTCGCGGTGTCAGCGGCATGCCGCGCACACGGGCGTTGCTACTTGAGCCGGTCAGCACTGCTGGTCCCTGAGGTCCTCACGCGAGCCAGCCCCCGATCCACATCGCAGCTTCGGGCGACACGCCTCCAAAACTATTTTTTGTCCACAGGGCGGTGGATAACATACGCGCAGGTCAGCCTGCATGACGTGCGCCGTGGCATGACGTAATTAACAGGCTTGTCCACAAGGTGTGCACAGACGGGCTCGGCGTGGTGCACACGTTGTCCCCATGATGCCCACAGGCCGTGTTTGAGTCCGCGGGCGCGCAGCAATAACGTGACCTGGTTCGCACCGATCACTGCACGTGAGATGACTGCTACCCCCAGGTGGGCTGTCAGACCCGCGTGGTGTGCTGGTCATCAGTCCGGTTGCGGGTCGGGATCGAAGGGGTGCACGCGTGTCGCTCGCGGAGTTGAACATCGGGACGTATGACGGGCCCACCCAGTCCTCGTACGGGTCAGCCGACGACCGGTTGCCTCCCCAGGATGTCCACGCGGAGCAGAGCGTGATCGGCGGCATGCTGTTGTCGAAGGATGCGATTGCCGACTGCGTCGAGGGGCTCAAAGGGGTCGATTTCTACCGCCCGGCCCACGAGCTGATCTATGACGCGATCCTGGATCTTTACAGCCGCGGGGAGCCGGCCGATGCGATCACCGTCTCCGATGAGCTCACCAAGCGTGGCGACCTGGTTAGGGTGGGCGGCCAGGCCTATCTGCACCAGCTGATCTCGTCGGTCCCGACGGCGGCCAACGCGGGTTACTACGCGCAGATCGTGGCCGAGCGTGCGGTGTTGAGGCGGCTGGTCGATGCCGGCACGAAGATCGTGCAGATGGGCTACGGCCAAGGCGGTGGGGACGTTGTCGACATCGTGAATGCGGCCCAGGCCGAGATCTACGCAGTGGCGGACAAGCGTGGCGGCGATGACTACGCGGTGCTCGGCGATGTGCTCGAGGCGACCGTTGACGAGATCGAGGCTGCATCGGGTCGATCTGGTGAGATGACCGGTGTTCCAACGGGATTCACCGACTTCGACAACCTGACCAACGGCCTGCACCCCGGTCAGATGATCGTTGTCGCTGCCAGGCCTGCTGTCGGAAAGGCATTGGCTCTGGACACTGTGCTGCCAACTCCCTCGGGCTGGACCACGATGGGTGACGTC
>JBBRZV010000090.1:0-11511 GCA_038236365.1 Actinomycetales bacterium
GATGTCGGTGGGCCATTGGTGGGTGGCCGTCAGTCTGTCACTGGGAGAGGCCGGCGGGGGAGCGCAGGGACGCGGCGACGGGCGATGCCAAGAGTTGTCGGCATCGCCCGTCGGGTCGCGCTTCTCAGGCAGGGACCGGAACAGCGCCGATCTGCACCATCATCGCCATCACATCGAACTGCGCGTGGTGCTCGACGATCTTGCCGTCCTCGATCCGGTCGAAGGCGCATCCCCCGATCCGGACCGGACGGTTGCTGGCCGGAACCCCGTTGAAGTTCCCAGTGTGCAGGGCGGTCCAGGTCAACCGGGTCGCCACGGTGTGCCCATCGGCGACCTGGCTCTCGATGATATGGCGGGCGTCGGTGAAGCCCTCAGTGATCCCGCGCACCATCGCCTCGAGCTCGTCGCGGTTCATCGCGTCGCCGCCGTTCGCGCTTCCGACAAGGTCAGGCGAGGTGTAGCCGCGCCAGGTGTCGAAGTCAACGGCGTCGGCGCTGAGGAGGAAGTTCGTGGCGATCTGCTGGTTGGTCTCGGCGTTCATTTCAAGTCTCCGTTTCATGAATGGTCTCGGTCAGACGTACACAGCCTGATCGCGGCACCGACGGCTCACATCCGGCAATACCCCTACGGATCAAGAGCCTGTCCCAAGGAATGCGGACTCGCATCGACTGGAGCGTCGCTCCTTGCTCCTGACCTCCACCGGCCGCTTGATTGGCGAGCTCGCAGGTCGGTCGCTTCATCGTCCGAGCTGCCTTGGTGGGTTTGCAACCTGCCTGACCCGCTCAATCGCCGCGGTAGGACTCGCCCAAGCGCCGCGCGGATCAACCAGATCCGGTAGTTTCGGGGGCCCCTTATGAACGAGCGCGTTTTATGACGCCGCAGGAGCACGGGACGCCGTGACTCACCCGCTCAACCGTGACGGGGCCCGCATGGCGTCTGCCACATTCAGCGATGCGACACGTTCCGGGGCGCCGTCACGTCAGGTGAGAACGACACGCCGAGCCGTCGCCCGCAAGTCTCAGAGCAGCGCTTCCCAGCCCGGGAGGCTGTTCAGCGGCCGGTCTGATCGCGCCAGCCCTGCGGATAACCGACTTCACCGTCGGGTGACCAGAACGCCGTAGCTGGGAAGGGCCCCCACCGGCTTCCCACGGCTGCATGCTTCTGCAGCTGCCGTGTTGCAAGTGGTCCAGCCGGACCCTGCCTAGCAAGGACCGTCGTGTAAAGGGCCCGTGCGGCCTGTCCGGCCTCAGTGCGGGCAAGCCGGACAAAGTCCGTAGAAGCGACTGCGTCGAAGTACGTCAGGCCGGTCGCCAGTGGAGGCAGCCGACGCAGTCGTGACGGCCGTAGCTGATCACGACTTCGAACGAACTTCCGGCCATGACATCGAGCGTTTGCTCGGTGAGGTCTTCGGTCTAACCGTCCGGTCACAACTCAGTCCTCAGATCGGAGCGAGCCTGAATCGCAGGACGGCGAGCTCAATCGGGCGCATCCCCTCTGTTCGCGTCGAGCCACAGCCGGAAACCCGGGATTTGCATCGTTGTGTTTAAGCCGAGTTCATCCAGCCTCGCGCGGATCGGCTGCCGTGACTGCACTCAAGCATCGTCCCAGACCAGTGCGCGATCGGCATGGATCCTCCAACCTCTCAAGGCACTACGTTCGTACTGCGCCGGCGGGGTTGCCCAGGTCAGTAGTAGTGCTTGCGGCTGCCTACCGCACGGCCCATGCCGCCGAGGATCGCCAGGATCGCTCCGATTACCAACAGGACGACTCCAATGGTCGCGAGCACGGCGAGACCTTTGACGAGCAGTCCGACGACCAGAAGCACGACTCCGAGAATGATCATCTGAGTTTCCTTTCCTCCCACCTGGATGGCCGTTCCACGCAACGTTGACGTTCATATACCCGCTATCGCCGTTCTCAACCGTCAGCGGATCCAAACACCGTCGGGCCGCTCTCAACAGTTGACCAAAACCGCAGCGCCGCAGTAACGCCGGAAGGACCACCTGATGATTAACGTAAGCGGGCGGGTGCCGATCAAGGCGGCGATGAGGTTGGCGCTCATGGCCTGGGCCACGCTGAGCATTAGTCCTTGAAGGCGTCTTTGACTTTTTCGCCAGCCTGCTTGAGGTCCGCTCCGGCTTGGTCGCGCTTGCCTTCGACTTGGAGGCTGTCATCGTCGCTGAGCTTTCCTGCGGTTTCCTTGACCTTGCCCTTCGCGTCTTGCGTGGCGTTCCTGGCTTTGTCGGTGAGCCCCATCGTCGTTCCTCTCTGTCGGTGTTCCTGGGCCGTGGTCGGACGCGTTGCCTGCCGCGGTAGGCCACAACGCCCCCGCGGTGGATCTGACGCATCAAACCCATGTATGCCCCGCGGCGATCGGCATCAAACACTCAAGGGCCGCCTCTCAAGCTCGGCCTCCAGGCGTCGAGTCCGACGCGCATTGAGGCGCAACTGCGTGATCCGGACGATCCCCACGATCGTGACCAACGACCCACCAGCTACCGCAGCAATCAGCAGCGCGGTGCCCATTTGGAGGGAACCGGTGAAGCCGAGGTAATGCACCGTGACCATGCTCTGGTTCTGCAGGATCAGAACAATGAGAAGGACCAGGAGCACGAGCGCCGCCGCGGTGGCGAACCACGCGACGGCCGCGCGCGTAGTCACGGAGTCTCTCGGCGAGGGCGTCGCTGCACTCGTGCTCTTGGGCAGGGGGCCGTCAGCACCCTTGGCTGCCTCCCCGTCTGTATCGGAAGCCTTCGTTGATCGGTGCTGGGGCGCGGCTGGGGACGTCATGCCTCATCCGTTAGCCCGTGTGCGCAAATCACCATCCGGCTTCTTTACCCGTTCACATCGCGTTCCATGCGCGCCAGCTTCTTCCGCCTCTGACCAATACCGGGATCGTCCAGAGCTGCGGCTCAAACACCCTTGACGAGCAGCACGGCCCAAAGCCTGACCGAGGTCTATGCGTGAGCCTGCGCGAACGCCGGAAGGTGGACCCGCGCACGACTGGTCTGGCGGGCGCGAGCCCTGGTAGGCACATCCCCCATAGCGGTCGAGCCGCCCGACCACGGGCGGTAGCCGTTCGACCTGGTGCCCGCCCAACTTCGATGAGCCGGATGGGGTTTGGTCCGTAGCCGGATTGGAAACACAAGGGGGAGGTGAATGAGCCGTCTAGAGGGCCCCCTCACCCAGCCCCGGCGCGCTCGAGACAACGGGCCGCCGGGGCGCCGGGGCCGCCAAGAATGCGGTACACCAGCGTCCGTTACCGGTTGCTCGACGACCAGCAGCGACGGTGTACACCGTCGCCGAAAGCCGGCAAGACAGAAGGTGCCGCACGACGCCCGGCTCCGGTGAGCGGCCTCACAACCGCAACCGTTCGTAACTACCTTTTGGACGAGTGGCGACGATCGCGTTCGAGCGTTCTCCCACACGATGGCGCCCCCAAGTACCGCGCGAGGTTGACGCACCCGGGGGTGTACCAAGGGGCCCCCGCCCAGATAGTCGCGCTCTTAGGCTGTGGCCTGGGCATCGGTGATCCCCAGGTCGTCGCGCAAACGACCCAGAATGCCCGCAAGCAGCCTGGAGACCTGCATCTGGCTGACCCCTAACTGACTACCGATCTGCTCCTGGGTCAGACCATCCACGAACCGCAGCGCGATGACCCGCCGTTCGCGTTCACTCAGCCTGGCCAGCGCCGGGCGAAGCCACTCGACCCGCTCGACCGCCGCATACCCATCACTGTCATCGGGTAGAGCGTCGCCCAGCGACAGCCCGGAGTCGGTTCGGGTGGGCGCGTCCAGCGACGTCGCGATGTAGGCCCTGCGGGCCACCATCGCGTCCGTGAGCTCTTCGGTCTCGACCCCAAGGGCGCCGGCCAGCTCGTCGGCCGACGGCGCCCGGTGCAGCTGCTGTCGCAGGTTCCGCTCGACGCAACTGAGCTCGGCGTTCAGCTCTTGGAGCCGCCGAGGTGGGCGGACCATCCAGGCGTGGTCGCGGAAGTAGCGTTTGATCTCCCCGGCAATCGTGGGGGTGGCGTAGGCCGGGAAACCCGCACCCTTGCCAGCCTGGTAGCCAACCACCGCCTTTAGCAGCCCGACCCGGCCCACCTGGACCAGGTCATCCCACTCGATGCCCCGACCGGCGTATCGCCTGGCGACGCCGTCGACCAGAGGGAGATTCAGCAGCACCACCTCATCCTGCAGCCGGGCGCGCTCATTCAGGCCGCGGGAACGGGCGAGGCGGCCCAGGAGGGACTCGGTGAGCATCAGGTGCTCGCGGAGGGCGTCAGCGCGGGTGTCAACCGGGGCCGAAGGAGTAGGGGCAGAGATAAGCGACGTCATCATGTACTCCGTTTGAGAACAAGAGATGAGATGGCGCCGCTTCTGGACCACTTCGTTGTTCTCAAATTGAAACACCAACCGGCCCGTGTCGACAAGCACCCGCGCTCACCAAAGATGCACGCGCAAAAGGGATTGTTACCGGATCTGCAAAGGTCCGGTCTGCTGGTGGGGCCGACCGGTTTCAACCGGACTGCGCTGGCCACGCGTTGAAGCGGTCTCTAAAGCCTCGTGTGCTCAGGGCGGGGGGCCTCCATCCAGGGGAGCTGAAAACGACGGGAGGGACGTCGCGGGGCCGTGACCAACGGAGGGAAGACGATCTGCGGGGCGGGGTCTTGTGCGCCGGGTGAGGGCGTCTTCCTTCGCTCGGCTGTGATGGTCCCACCGACCCTGGCGCCGCTGTTCACAACAACTCTTCGTGAGGGGCAAGACCTGGCGGGGTGGGGCGGGCCTTGGCGGGGTGGGTTGTCCGCCAGGACTCTAAGTGGCAGGCCGTCCTAGGCCGGGCCCGCTCACCTGGGTACCCCTTCACCCAGCAGTGGACTACACCCTGAGGTCGACGCTCGCCTGGTCAGTGGCCGTTCCTCAGCGCGTTCATCGCGGCTAGTCGAAGCTCCAGCTGGTCCATGACCACCGCGGCCAGGTCTTCCAAAAGCGCCAGCTGCTCGGGGGTGGCCTGGTGAGGTTGCGTGTCCATGACCGAAACCGTGCCCAGATGGTGCCCGTCGGCGGTGATGATCGGTGCCGCGGCGTAGAACTGCAGACCCAGCTCACCGGTCACCAACGGGTGCCCCGCAGTGCGCGGATCGGACCTCGCCTTCGAGACCAGGTAGGGCTTGGAATCCAAGATGACCGACCCGCACAAGCCCGGGTCCCGACCGACCTGGCGCACCCCCGCCATACCAAGGCTTGCCTTGAACCAGATCCGGTCGGTGTCCACGATGCTCACCGTCGCCATCGGCACCCCGAACAGCTTCGCGGATATCGCGGCGACCCGGTCGAAGGCGCCGTCCGGTGGGGTGTCCAAGATGTCGTAGCGGGCCACAGCCGTCATCCGGGCGGACTCCTTGCTCGGCAGGCGCCCCTGGGGGGGTAACGCGACCTCTTCACCGGATTCGGCCAGGTCCTGGGCCACGTCACGCAGCTTGCGGTTCAGGTTCATGCTCGCGGTCCGCAACCGGTCGAAGGCCTGACCGGCGGTGAACTTGTTGCGCTCCATCAAGATTCCCTGGGCCTGGCCGATCACATTGCGTGTGCTCATCGCCTCCTCCAGTTGGTCTATCCGCTGACCGGCCTCACCCAAAGCCTGCGTGGCCGCTAACGCCAACGCGGCATAAAGGGCCAACAGCAACGCCGTATCGCGCTCGGACTGGCCAAAAACCGCTGCCCTTCTGGAGTAGAGGTTCAGGCTGCCCACCGCGTGCCGAACACCACCAGCACCCAGGCTCGGACCCGCGAACAAGCTCACAGACATCACCGACCGGGACCCCACGGCGGCACCCTGCGCGGCGAGGACCGGCCACCGCGTCTCCTGCGGCAGGTCGCGGACGATGACCGCCGTCCACTCCACCGCCGTGGCCGCCTCCAGACACGGCCCCTGGCCCGCGGCGTACTGCGCGCCGTCCAAACGCTGCGCCAAGTCCCCAGTGAACGCTGTAGTTGTCCATCCCCCACCGGCCCCGACCAGCGTCAAGCTCGCGGCTTCAGCGCCGCGGACCACCTCCACAGCCACCTGCGCCAACCCCTGCAAGACGCCCTCGACCCGCTTGGCCTCCTTGCCGTCCCGGGCAAGATCACCCATCGCCAGCAACCGCGCAGGAACCAAGCCGGTGGCCTTGAACTCGTCATCCATGCGCGCATCATTCCACGGTGACCCGACCTCGACCGGTCCACGCCGAACCGCCGCGACCAAGGACACGTCGCGAAAGGCCGCGGGGTGAGACGGATCGACAGGCGGCGTAGGTCCCGGTGCCATGATCGACGACCAGAAGGAGTGCCGCTTTGCCCGAGGTAGTCACCGACACCTGATGGGCGAAATGTCCAAGGAGTTCTAGCAGAGACGATCGTGGAGATGATCGGTGACCGCGACTATCCGTGCCTGGGTGCCCGATCGGTCCTGCGCCGGGACCATGCCACGATGGGCGTGTATCACCGGCTCGCCGACCCGGGGACCGCGCAGCCCCTGCTTGTCAACCTGCAGGAGTTCGCCTCAAGGAGAGATCCCGCAGGGGGTTCGCCTCGTTCGTCGCCATCTACCTTGGTCCGCAGATCACCGACGAAGCTCACTTCGAGCGACTCCTGTGGTCACAACTGGGCCAGCTGCATGACGCGGACCGCGAACCCTGGAGCGGGCAGGTGTCCCCCGACCCCGACGACAAACACTTTGCCTACAGCCTCGCCGGCACCCCCTACTTCATCGTTGGTCTGCACCCGATGGCCTCGCGGGACGCCCCACGCGCGACGACCCGACCAGGGTCTTCAACCTCCACGAGCAGTTTGACGCGCTGCGGGCTTCGGGACAGTTTCCCCGGATGCGCGACCGAATCCGCGAACGGGACAAACGACTGCAGGGAACAATCAACCCGATGGTCGCGCACTATGGTGAGCGCCCGGAAGCGCGCCAGTACTCCGGCCGCCCTACCCGGGGCCCGACTGGCGGGCTCTTCAAGGCGGCAGACGCATGAGGCGCCTTGCCCGGCAGACCGGCACTGGCTTGACATTGTCTGCCGGACAGACCCTCACCGTGGTCGACCCCGCCGGCTCCCAAGTCAGTGACTTCTTCGCCTTCTGCGCCGATGACCATGGCGAATGGCTCTAGAGCGGACGAACCATCGACTACGGCAACAAGGTATTCTTCCGCGCGAGATCCAGGAAGTGTTCATTAGCCGAGTCAACCCCGCTAAGTGACGTCCGCACAGTTCACGGTTCGCGTTGGTTGATTCACCCCGACACTGGTTTAGGGGGGTGCTGGGGCGGGCATATCACCGTGGTGCGGTAAACCTGCACCTGATCGGAGGTTGAAATGGGCATAGCTAAGTCGTTGTGGGCATCGGTCCAGGGCGACCCGGTGTTCATGCGGCGGGTCAATGGTTGGTTGACAATCTTTTGGGTTGCCATGATCCCGGTCTCGATGGCGATGGGGTGGTTGAACTCCGTGGTCTACGTCTCGGCCCTGTCGTTGTGGGCGTTGGTCTCGGGGCACTGGTCGGCCTGGCAGGCGGCCCGGGTTGAGGTCAAGCAGGAGGAAGCCCAACGAGCGGCGGAGCAGCAGGACGTGGCTTCGGACGTCGTCCAGGCCCTGGTTGAGAAGACGACCATCGAGCCACAGAGTGCCTGATCTGGGTCTGTGGGCGCTTACCTGAGCGGGGGCCGCGATATTGTGCGCCGCTGCTTCAACGTCCCCCGCTATGCGGCGCTACCTGGCTCCGATCCGACCGCGGAACGGCTCGGCGATGGATGAGCCGAGAGAGGTGCTCGAACCGGCATGAGTATCTCCGATGCCCGTCAGGCGGCCGAGCAGGTCGCGGACAGCCAACCCGTGGGGTGGCTGTCCCGGGCCGGGCCGATAGCACGGGGGCTGCCCGTGTCCCCAGGTCCTGCCCTCTCCGGGCTGCGCCGCGCGGCCGTGGTGGTGAACCCGACCAAGCTGGACGACCCCGGCTCCACCCGCGACACCGTGACCCGGGCCCTGCTCGAAGCCGGCTGGCAGGACCCGTTATGGATCGAGACCTCCGCCGCGGACCCGGGCTACGGGGCGACCGAGCAGGCACTGGCTGAGCATGTCGACGTGGTGATCGCCTGCGGCGGGGACGGCACTGTACGCGCCGTGCTCACCGTCCTGGCAGGAAGCGGCGTTCCGCTGGCGATCCTGCCGGCCGGCACCGGGAACCTCCTGGCGCGCAACCTCAACCTCCCGCTGGACGATGTGGCCGCCGCGCTCGAGGTGGCCCTGAACGGCGCCGACCGCACCCTCGATGTGGGCAGGATCGAGGCCAGCGAACCGCACGGACGCCACGAGCGGTTCGCGGTGATGGCTGGGGTTGGTCTGGACGCGGCCATCATGCGTGACGCTCCGGAGAAGGTAAAGACCCGGGTCGGCTGGCCCGCGTACGTGATGTCCGCGATGAAGAACCTGCACCAACCCGGCGTGCGGATGCAGGTCACCATCGACGGCGGGCGCCCCCTGCATACCCGGGCGCAGACTGTCGTCATTGGCAACCTCGGCAAGCTGCAGGGCGGGATCGAGCTGCTCAAGGACGCGGTCCCGGACGACGGCCTGCTCGACGTCGCGGTACTCAGTAGTCGCGGCCTCCTCGACTGGATCCGGATCGCCAGTCGCGTGGTGACCGGCCGCGAGCCGCATGACCACCGCTTCGTCACCTTGCAGGGCAAGCACATCGAGATCGCCCTTCACAACCCGCAGCCGCGCCAAGTGGACGGCGACCTGCTCGAGGCGAGCCCGTTGCTCGCGGCGCAGGTCGAGCACGCTGCCATCGTCGTCCGGGTGCCGGTACAGACGCCGGCCGCTGCTGAGGCACAAGCCAACAAAGACACCGCCAAGACCGAGAACCTCGACACCAAGGCGGCCGCCCGGGCTGAGAGCGACTCCGGGGCCGAGGCGTCGACCGCCCCCTGAACAGCCCACATCATTGGCGGTGAACCCCGCACCACCGGTGACGCGCCGGGTCGTCTCGAACCCCGTTGGGGTTCAAGTCCTTTCGACGGCGCCGGCCCAGACCCACACGCGGTGCTGATGAGGTGGCGCCCCGCACCGGATGTGCACCGCGCGCTTGGATCCACCCGATGGCGTGGCCGGGCCCAACTTCCTCCACGCCGGCGCAACAGCTCCGGTGAAGCGTCGGCCTGCGATCTGTGGGACGGATTCGCGGGGTTCCTTGCGCGCGCCAACCTTCGCGGCCATCGTCTCGCTCTGCCGCGGCGCGGGCAGAGCGAGATGAACCTCGCATCAACGCCCAACGTAACTCGCATCAACGCCCAACGTAAGCAGAATGTGAATGATCGCAAACCCCTGGCAGCGGTTGGCCCGGATGAAGTCCCGCAAGGCGGAATCTCGCGCTTTGGAGACATCGCGCCAGCCGACGCCCTGTCGTCACGGCCAAGTCGAAGGCCACCGCAACCCCTCGAACTACCCGACGGCTGCCACGAGGGACAGTTCCGGAGGCCCTTGGGCTGGTCTTAGGACCAATATCCAATAGACGAACCACCCCGATGCTCTGAAAGAGTGAGTTCTGCGCGCAGGGATCTTCCTCAGGTCCGAGATGACCGTGATGGCGATCCCTTGACAACCTATTCCTTCGATGATGGCCGAGGGACCATTGAAGGGAGGGGTCGTGAGCGGCGGTGATCTCTCTCCTGAGCAATATGAGCGTCTTGCGCTCAAGATGCTGGCCGTTGAGGCCGGTGATGTTGTCGACGTGAAAGACGCGATGAGGAAGATCATCGCGTCCGCACCAGAGGGGGCGGACATCGCATTCTTGCTCAGCCGGGCCCTCGCCCACGCGGGAGATCGAGCGCTCACCGGTGAGGGGCCCCTGCCGGCGAGCTGGGAGCAGGGAAGCGCCCAGCATGATCATGACTACGTACACGTGGGTCCGGACAAGGGCAGACGACGGACAAGATGCTGGGCGGCCGCCGCAGCACCATTCGTTGGCGCCGCAGCGTTGTTCGGGTGGTTGGGCGAGTTCGCCCTCCATACCCCTG
Source organism: Actinomycetales bacterium (assembly GCA_038236365.1). GTDB lineage: Bacteria > Actinomycetota > Actinomycetes > Actinomycetales > Dermatophilaceae > UBA4719. The sequence continues at coordinate 10,056 of JBBRZV010000090.1, forward strand.
ATGACGGGCCTCATGCTGCAGTGGCAGCAACCTCCATGATCGCGATCAGCCTCGGGTTTCTTGGGGCAGCTCTGGCCGGCCGCGACAGATGGTTTCTGAAATGTGGGCAGCCGCCCAGCATCGTGGCCCTCTCACCCAGCCCGGTATCCCCTCCAGGCTGGTACCTAGACCCCTGGGGTCAGGGAACGTCACGGTGGTGGGATGGCTCCCACTGGAGCGGGCGCATCAAGGGTGGCTCCAGGTGAGCGGTTTCTTGGGTCCAGCCCCCAGTGGTGTTCGAAAGTCAGTCCGGGCACAGGTTCTCTTGGTTTCAGCCATTACCCCCCAGTACGCCTGCGATTCGCCAGTAAGTCTGGGCGCCAGAGCTTTCCCACGCCGAAAGCGCGATAGAGGCGTTTTTCCTGGACACGCTGATGCGCATCGACGAAGACCGTGCCAAGGACCCTTTGACCGCCGCCCAGGCGGAACCGGGCCCAGCCCGACACCCCCCACGCCTATGGTTTCGGCGGGTCCACGGATCTCGAGCATCCTTGGCGTCCAGGGGTCGATCGACAGCAGATCGTCGATGACGAGCGCCGCCCAACCGTTGGCCTGGACGTCTCGGTACTTCTTGGTGGTCGCCACGTGGTGACCACCAATGTCGATGGTGCCCGGCTCCGAGTTGTAGTGGTAGGAGGTTGGCACGACATGTGGCTTGTGGTCGGCCCCGGCGGTGGCCAGGCGCCCGAGCCGCTGGCTCGCCAGATACTCGATCTGGGCAGCAGTCAAGTCGATCATTTTGGGTCAACGCCGCAGTTGGGCTCCGTACTCCCAACGACAGGCAAGCGCCGCGATGAGCAGGCGAAGTCCGCGCGGCTGGAGGGTTACCGTGAACGCGTGGCGACCTCTTCGCGGGCCTCCCGGTGAGCAACTACCAACGCGCCCTGGCCTGGTGCGAGCGGCCGCTGGGCTCCGAACCCGCGTCTGACCGCGCCATAGAAAGACGTTCTGCGTGTCGGTCCGCGACGTAGGAACGTCCCCCTGATGCGCTTGACGGGCTTGATGTCCCAATTCGCAGAGGAGGACGTTCAATGAGCAACGGTAATGGAGTCTCCAGGGGTGACCGCAATAGGAACGCGCGACTGAATCGGCTGCGAGAGCTGGTGCCGACGGCAAACGCGATCGTGGGGATCGATCTGGCCGACAAGAAGCAGATGGTCGTGGTCACCGATCACGACTCGAAGGTGCTGGCCGGCGTACCTTCCGCTGCCGGGCCTGGGATATGGGTGTCGCGCTGGACTGGGCAGCCGAGTGTGCAGCGCGGGCTGGGTTCGCTGGGGCGACGGTGTCGTGCGAGCCGACCGGGCACCGGTGGCGGGTGCTGGGTCAGCTGGCCGCGCAGCGGGGCCTGCCTTTTGTGTGTGTGCAGCCGTTCATGACGGCGTGGGCGCGGCGCTGCCAGGACCTGACATCGGAC
>JBBRZV010000091.1:0-11477 GCA_038236365.1 Actinomycetales bacterium
ATCGCGCGGATGAACGATCTGTTGCTGCGGCTGCGCGACAAGGGCAACACGGTGCTCGTGGTGGAGCACAAGCCGGAGATGATCGCGATCGCCGACCACGTCGTCGACCTCGGCCCAGGCGCTGGCACGGAGGGTGGCGAGGTGGTCTTCGAGGGGACCGTCGAGGGGCTGCGGTCCAGCGGCACAATCACCGGCCGCCACCTGGACGACCGAGCCTCCCTGAGGCCGTCCGTTCGGACGCCGTCCGGAGTGCTCGAGGTGCGCGGCGCCAGCACCCACAACCTGCAGGACGTCGATGTCGACATTCCGCTCGGTGTGCTGGTGGTGTTGACCGGCGTGGCCGGGTCCGGGAAGAGCTCACTGATCCAGGGCTCGGTGTCTGGCCGGGACGGGGTCGTGTCCGTCGACCAGGGCGCGATCAAGGGCTCGCGGCGCAGCAACCCGGCAACCTACACCAGGCTGCTCGACCCGATCCGAAAGACCTTCGCGAAGGTCAATGGTGTGAAGCCGGCCTTGTTCAGCGCGAACTCCGAGGGCGCCTGTCCAAGCTGTAACGGCGCCGGGGTCATCTACACCGACCTGGCGATAATGGCCGGGGTGGCCACCGTCTGCGAGGTGTGCGACGGGAAGCGGTTCCAGGCCGAGGTGCTCGAGTACACCGTTGGTGGCAAGGACATCAGTGAGGTACTCGCGATGCCGGTGACGGAGGCCGAGAAGTTCTTCGGCGCCGGTGAGGCAAAGACGCCCGCGGCGCACAAGATCCTCATCCGACTGGCCGACGTCGGGCTCGGCTACCTCAGCCTCGGCCAGCCACTCCCAACGTTGTCCGGCGGCGAGCGGCAACGGCTCAAGCTCGCCACCCACATGGCCGAGAAGGGCAACGTCTACGTGCTCGACGAGCCGACCGCAGGCCTACACCTCGCCGACGTCGAGCAGCTGCTCGGTCTGCTCGGCCGGCTCGTGGACTCCGGCAAGTCGGTCATCGTCATCTCGCACCACCAGGCGGTCATGGCAAATGCCGACTGGATCATCGACCTCGGCCCCGGTGCCGGTCACGACGGCGGCCGGATCGTCTTCGAGGGAACACCCGCCGACGTCGTCGCCGCACGCTCCACCCTTACCGGCGAGCACCTCGCGACCTACGTCGGCACCTGACCGCGGCCTCGCGAACATCGTGAGCAGAGTTCCCTCCTCCGTTTCGACTCGTGACGACGGGTGAAGGGGCGAGCTCAACAGGTTCGGTGGGCGTTCATCCTGCCCTGCATACAGTCTCGTGTGGCACGATTTTGCAGGTGACAGGCGGACCCACCGCGGCGCAGCACCTGCTCGATCTCGCGCAGCTGCCCGCGTCCGCGACCGGGAGTACGCGCAGCCGCTGGACGTCGAGGCCCTGGCCCGCGGCACGAATATTTCGGCTGGGCACCTCAGCCGCGAGTTCCGTCTCGCCTACGGCGAGTCGCCGTACAGCTACCTCATGACGCGGCGCATCGAGCGAGCGAGTGCGATGCTGCGTCGTGGCGACCTCAGCGTCGCCGAGGTCTGTTTTGCGGTCGGCTGCTTGTCGCTTGGCACCGTCAGCAGTCGATTCACAGAGCTGGTCGGGGTGCCGCCCAGCATCTACCGACGTAAGACGGCGCACGCGACGGCGGGGATGCCGTCGTGCGTCGCAAGACAGGTGACCAGACCGGTCAGGAATCGAGAAGCGACGGCTACAGAGCCGCAACTAGCCTGACTGTCATGGACTTCACCATTCGCTCGACCTTCCTCCCGCACAACGACCCCGACAAGTCGCTCGCCTTCTATCGCGACACCCTTGGCTTCGAGGTCCGCAACGACGTCGGTACGGCTGTGCCGGACATATGTTCGGGATGATGCTGGGCCGCGCTACCTCGGCTTGGCAAGACCCTCGACGACGACAACCTTAGGCAGCTTGGTGAGCTCGGTCGGGTTGAGCAGAAGCTTGCTGGAGCGATTGCCCCCACCCATCACCACCCGGGCCTGCCTCATCACGGCGCTGTCGACGTAGATGGGCAGATCACCAAGGCCAAACGCTGTGACGCCACCGATCATCATGCCGGTGAGGTCCACGGTCGTCTGTTCGTCGGCGAAGGAGAGACGCTTGACCGCGAGCAGCTCGCTGACCTTCTTGTTGACGTCCAACCGAGTTGTCCCCAAGGCGACGCATGCGGCGTACTTCGGCGGAGTGATCTTCTTGGAGGCAACGAGGATAGTGTTCGCCGCCTGTTCGATGGCAAAGCCGTAGTGGGCGCAGAAGGCAGCGGTATCGGCCATGTCGGGATCGCAAGGCAGCACCTCGTATGACACGTTGTTGCTGACCAATGCCCGCTGCACGAGCGGATCCAGTGTCGGTTCAGTCATGAGGCCGCTTCGCTCTCGTCATCTGTTGGAACGAGTGGTCACCTGCGGAGTCATGCCCTCAGAACCCGGGCATTTCTCCGTTCCGCCATCACGGACATCCGATTAGCTCCATAGTGGCGGCGTGAGCAACCGGAACCTGAGGCTAGACCAGTGCTCCCTGCCGACCGACCGGGTGGGGCGGCTGGTCGAGGTCCCGGGCAACGTCGAGGCCGACGCCGATGAACCAAATGCTTCAGAGAGGGCTGAGATCCTAGCCCCGAGATCGGTCGGCGAAGCGAGCACAGAACGCTTCATCTGGTTGCTTCACACACGATGACTTGCGAGCGTTCACTGGTGATCGCATCGGGCCTACCGCGGCCTGGGCACTGCCTGAGCGCCACTGCCTAGCCGCATGTCCATGCGGCCGGCTAGCTTCCTGTGTGTTGTTGGCGCGTCCTGCTCAACCCCGCCCAGGGGAGGAACTTGGGGAGCAGGACGCGCTTCGCAAATTCTTGCAGATTCCCTCCTGTGCAGGACTAGGGACGAAGGTCCCGAGAACTGCACCCAGCAGTGCATTACCTTCGAAAGTCAGAGGCGCCCGCCTCACTGGGGCAGGGGATCGGCGGGCGCTTCGGTGTCGTATTGAGGGCACGTCCCCGCGGCACCACGGGAGAGGCGAAGTAGGGGGTCGGTGCTTCTCGTTCCTGCTCTCGACCGCATGGCTCGACTCAACGTCGTCGTTTCATGCAAGAGGGCCGGTCCTGACCAGTGCCGCTGAGGCTGGGGGCGTGGCTGTGTCCGGCTGCAGCGCGTCCCCGCCCCGCCCCAGCTAACCCGATCCTCACCCAAGTTGGGCGGGGGCGCGCTGCAACAATCGTCGCACAAATAGCTCGCTTTCAAGATGAATCATTTCTCTCAACCAATTAATGAACGAGCGGATCGCTCGGCCTGGCAATCTTCGCCTCCATGGAACAGCAGCGGCCTCCGAACGAGATCGAGGGCCGCTGCTTTGCAGTATTGGAGGTGCGCCCCTGCCGGCTCTTCGGGGGGGATGAGCAGCAGCAGGGACGCCCCAGGAAAATCGTCGCAGACAATCCCCGCATTTCCAAGTGCCCTGACCCTGGTCAGTCCACCGCCGCCGCTCCGGCAGTCATGCCCGCGGGAAGATCGTGGCTGTGAACCACGTCCGTCGGTGAGCTCAGACACCCGGCGGTAACCCTGATGTCGGCGCGCAACCAGCACCGTCAGGGTTCCCCAGCGATCACGGTGAACTTACCGGCATGAGCAGACGTCTATAAGACAACTAGCCACCACGCCGCAAGGAAGCGTGGCCGCTCCAGGAACCTGCCGGGGCTGCGCCCCCCCCCACCCCGCCCCCGCAGCCCCGGCAGCCCCATGTCAGCTGATGGCTGCCCATGTCTCTGCCGGCGCCGCCATTCGGCCAGGCACCGCCAGGAAATTCCGCAATCTTGTCTCGGTGGTCCAGGGCATTCTGTGGCCGGCATCCATGGTCTACAAGGGCTTCTCCGCTCTCGCAAGGTGATCTTCTCGTAGACCCGATCTTGTAGGACGTGCCGCGTAGTCCTAGCCGGCGGCCTGGCAGCGGCAAGACACTTCCCGGTAAAGCCTGACCGTCCAGTTTCGTTCAGAACCGGCTGGGCCCGCGAGCCGCGAGGGCTACTTCGACGGCCTTGGCGTCCGTGTTGAGAGCCAAATCGCGAGCGGCTGTCGTGGCCACCAGTTTTACGGCTGCCGCTGCGTTGACCACTTCTCGCTCGAACGCTGCTGCCGCTGCAGACGCCGTACGCGCTGCCTGGGTTGCAGCAGAAGCGACCGCAGCGGCTACTGCCGCTGCGGCGAGGGCCGTTTCCTCCGCGGTGGCGATCGCCGCCGCGTCAACGGTGGCAGCGAGCTGCAGGGCTATGAGGGCGCCTTCCTCCTCACTGCCAGAGGCGATCGATGCCGAGACAATGTCAGCCGCCTTGGATGCGGCGGTGGCTACTCGTATGGCGAGGTCATCGGCCCGAGTCTGTATGCCGCTAGCCGTCTGGGCGGCCGTGTCGGCCATTTTGAGAGCCGCACCGGCAGCGGCGCCCGCCTTCACGTCACGGGCTCGCGATGCAGCTTCGGCGGTCATGAGAGCCGCTGCTAGCACTGACTTCTTCGTGGCGGCGGCGGACTTGGCCACATACTTCGCTTCGCGAGCGGCGGCAATCTCGACCTGTGCGCCGGCGACAAATGCCTTTGTCTCCGAGAGAGCAGAAGCAGCAGATGATGGTTCCCGGGAGTCCACTTCAGAAGCCCCACGTATCAAGGCAATTCGCAAGGCGTCGAGCCCTGAGCCACGCCTGGCGCTACGGCTGATCAGCGTGGCCAACGCCTTGGCTTGCATTGGTGTCATGGTCAGCACGACATTCGCGGAGCATACATCGCCCCCGCCCGATGAACTTGCCATGCCCTCACTACCCATGCCATTGCTCCTCTACAACTGTCTACTATGTCCGTTCCCAGACTACGCGGACGGATGCCGCCGGTCCCAGGCGCAGCACTGCAGCCGAGGCGACGACCAGGTCATCGACCTTCCGGGTGGGCACGCCATGCACTTAGGCCTCCATCACCACCGCGTGCAGGGCCACATCGATGCGCCGGCGGGGCGTGAGCAGCGATGGGAAGAACGACCCGTTGCGGGTCTTGGCAATCTTGACCGTCATCGGCATTGCTGAGCGCCTCGGTCAGCTCGAGCAGGGCAGACTTGTTCAGGGCCGTCGCGTACCACCAACTTCGGTGACGGCACGAACGACAACTGGCCGAAGTCAACAAGGGCGGCACGTGAAGCCGCTGGCGGCACCACCGACGGCGAGAAGATCGCCCGTCTTCGCCACGCCATCGAACTAGCCCTCGCTGCCCTGGGGGTCTGGATGCCCGAAAGCAACGACGAGGGCTGACGAAGGGAGCTGAGCAAGGCTGACCGGAAACTCCTGTCCTTCCCCACCGGGCGATGCCAGGTTGGGAAGGGCGGGAGGGGGTTGCCACTTTGCCGCTGATCAGCTGGTCAGGAACGGCTCGCGCATGCCGACTGTGTCATCCATCGCGCTTCAAGGGATGTGCTGGTGTCGGTGATCACGGGTGAGCTTGCTTCCTTGAGGCCGATGCGATCGTGGAGCCGTCGTAGGGGGGGCTGGTGCCCACCAGTTGGCCTTCTCCAGCAGGGTCATGGTCGCGGGCACGAGGACGCAGCGGACCAGGGTGGCGTCGACAAGGACGGCGATGGCTAGCGCGAGGCCCACCTGCTTGATGCCGAGGTTGTCGTCGATGGCGAAGCCTAGGAACACAATCATGACGAGGCCTGCTGCGGAGGTGATGATCCGGCTGATACGGGACAACAAGAAGACCTCATAGTCCATGGAGAGTCCGAAGGCGAAGACGAAGACGACGACGGGTACCCAGACTTCGATGGTGCCGAAGGGCTGGAAGCCGAGCAGCCCGGAGAGGTGACCGTCCTGGAAGATCCAGACAAGCGCGCCGAAGGTGGCTCCCAGCGACAAGACGTTCATGGCCAGGGCCTTGATCGGCACGAGGACCGAACCGGTCATCAGGAACAGCAGGAGGAACGTGGCCAGTGCGATCAAGGCGAGGGCCCAGGGCAGCCTTTGGGCGATGTTGTCCGTGAAGTCGGACAGGAAGGCTGCGGTGCCGGTCACGTAGGTGGGCAGCTCGCGCGGTTGGTTCGCAGGGAGTCAACCACGCCTTGCGCGATGGTGCCCTGTGTCGTTCCATGGGCCATCACGCTGGTGATGGACAGGTTGCGCGGCAGCGAGTCGTTGATCGTCACCGAGTCGACCCCGGGCAGGGTCTGGATCTTCTGGCGTATGCGATCACTGCTGGGTCGGTGGCGGGTCGCTGGGCGACGATCTTGATGGGTTCGGCCTGCTCGCCGGGGAAGCGGGCGGACAGGGTGTCGGCGACGGCGCGGCTGTCGTAGGAGGCGGGCAGGATCCGTGGGTCTCCCTGGCCGAAGTTCACCGACAGGAAAGGGACACCGGCGGCGATCAGCACTGCTACGGCGGCGACGGCTTGGGTGGTGGTGTGGGCGTACTTCTCGTCCACGATCAGCGACACGTGCTTGGCGCCTTCGATGGTGCGATGGGAGCTGTTGGTCGACAACGTGGCCAGCTTGTTCTGGGCCGCGTTGTGTGAGGGGGTCTGAGGTAAGGCTGCCCTCACCTATTTGCATGACCTACCACGCCTTGCCGAGCCCTAGCGTTGGTCCTCTCATCGGAAATGCGCCGGTGAAGATTCGGCCAGGTCGTGGTACGCCAGCAGGCCATTTGGTCATCCATGCCTGTCACGCGATGTCTGTCAGCAATGGTTTTCACGCGGAGGTTGTCACGCGATGGTTGCCCTGATCAACTGTCCTGGTGAGCCTTTTGCGCAGTGTGGGTGCCAGCGACACACGGGGCGTGAGATGACTCCCGCAGCCGAGACCTCCGCAACGAACCGAATGGCGCAAAGGCTGGTTGACGACTTTCTGGGGGGCAGCAGATGACCCCCTCGAGCTGGCACCGCTTCCAGGACGGCGACACCCCCGATGAGGGCCGGGTCCGCGCTGCCGTGGTCGACGGCCGGTCGGTCGCCCTGTCTCGTTGTGGCGGGCGTCTGGGTGCTCTGGAGAACCGCTGCCCGCACCAGGGTGGGCCACTGGGCGATGGCTCGATCGAGAAGGGCCTGTTGCGCTGTCCCTGGCACGGCTATGACTACGATCCGCTGACCGGCGTGCCGCCTGGTGACTTCGCCGACGCTGTGCCTGCGTTCCCGGTGCAGGAGCGCGATGACGGCACCTGGGTCCTGCTGCCGGATCTGCCGGAGCACGTCCGGACCGTGGGTGACGTCATCGTCGAGACCCTGGTCGCGTGGGGCGTCACCCAGGTCTTCGGCATGGTCGGGCACTCGAACCTCGGGGTGGCCGAGGCGATGCGGCGCGCCGAGGAGCGCGGCGAGCTGCGCTACGTCGGGATCCGGCACGAGGGCGCTGCCGCGTTCGCCGCTAGCGGTTACGCCAAGCTCACTGGTCGTCCGGCCGCCTGCCTGGCTATCGCCGGCCCTGGTTCCACCAACCTGCTGACCGGCCTGTATGACGCCAAGGTCGATGGCGCGCCGGTGATCGCCATCTCTGGGCAGGTCCCGAGCCGGGAGCTGGGCCGGGGAGCGTTCCAGGATCTGGACCTGAACGCGGCCTTCGGCAACGTCGCCATCTCAACAGCGACGTTGCTGCCGGACAGCAACCATGGCGAGCTGGTCGCCAGCGCGATCAAACATGCCATCGACGGCCACGGGGTGGCCCATCTGGTGCTTCCCGACGAGGTGCAGGTGCAGCCCAGCGACGCCAAGGCGGTCGGCCCGGGTGGGCGGCTGGCCGACCGGAATACGCCTCCGCCCGCGCCGTCCATCGACGCCGCCGCTGCGTTGTTGAAGGCAGCCGTGCGCCCGGTGATCGTCGCCGGCGAAGGGGCTCGCGCCGCCCAGGCCCAGCTCCTGTCCCTGGCCGAGCGACTCGGCTCACCCGTGCTCACCACCTTCAGGGCCAAGGGCCTGGTGCCGGATGACCATCCGCTGGCAGGCGGGGTACTGGGGCGTAGCGGCACCCCGGTCGCCAGCTGGCTGATGAACGAGTCGGACCTGGTGCTGGTGGTCGGAGCCTCCTTCAGCAACCACACCGGCATTGCCACCTACAAGACCCTGGTCAGCATCGACAACAAACCCGCGACAATCGGCCGGTTCAATCCCGTCAGCGCGTCGGTGTTGGCCGATGCGGGGCCCGCGCTGAGTGCACTGGACTCGGCCATCGGCCCGAATCCCGCGGCCCGCGACCAGCGCGATGATGTCGGCGCACGCCAGGGGCTGTGGCGGGCGGAGAAGGCGCGACGGGCTCTGGACGACCGGGGCAAGGGTCTTCCGGCGGCCTTGGTCTTCGAGGTGCTGTCCCGCCTTGCCCCGGCCGAGGCGGTCTTCACCGTTGACGTCGGCAACCACGCTTACTCGTTCGGGCGATACCTCGAGTCCAAGGGACAGCCGGTTCTGATGTCTGGCTACCTCGGTTCGATCGGTTTCGGCTATCCGGCGGCCATCGGCGCGTGGACGGCTGACCCGTCCCGTCCGGTCATCGCAGTGACCGGGGACGGCGGGTTCGGCCAGTATCTGGCTGAGCTGACCACTGCGGTCAAGTACGGCATACCGATCAAGCATGTGCTCCTGGACAACGGCTCCCTAGGCAAGATCGGGAAGGAGCAGCGCGCCGGCCTGTTCCCCGAGTGGCAGGTCTCATTGACCAACCCCAACTTCGCCGAGTATGCCGTGCTGTGCGGGGCGCAGGGTGAGACTGTCCGCACCCCAGCTGAGCTCGAGCCCGCGATGTCACGGATGCTGGCTGCGACCGGTCCCTTCCTGCTGCACATCGTCCAGGACGACGAGCTGGTCTGAGTCGGCCGCTACGTCGGGGTGGGACAGCTGCCCTGCGGGACCCGGCCGATCCGCCGGGGAGCCGTCGGGGCCGGTCAGACGTAGAGGGTTGCGGTGCGCCGCAATGATCAGCACCTGGGCCGCTGACGGTTAGGGGTTTGGCCTCGACCGCCTCGCCTCACCAACTCTGCGCGGTCTTGACCGGTTTCTGGGCAAGACCGCACGTGTCGGCGAGGCGAGGGTGAGGGTGAGGGTGAGGGTGTGCTCAGAGCTGGGCGATGATCGGGCAGTCGACGATGAAGCCGCTGGCGCCCCATGGCCCGGTGGGGAAGCCGGTGATCTTGCCGGCTGCTGCCAGGTCGGCGATCTTGGAGACCTCGGTCTGGCGCGTGGGCGTCTGGCCGGGGGCCCAGGTGGACAGATGGACATCCCACAGTGGGCTGTATCGGCCTTGGTTTGGCTTCCAGGCCAGGACGTTGAGGGGGTCACCTTGGCCGAGCAGGGCGGAGTTAAGGCCCTGTCGCTGGGGGTTGGTCGCGCCGGTGGGCCCATTGGTGAACGCCGCCAGGGTGGCGCGGGCCGAGTCGGTGCCGTCGCCGCCTGCGAATGGTGCCGCGTTCAGGGCGGGCGCGAAGGTGACGTCCTCGATGGCTGCCGCGCCGGGGTCCGATGCTTCGGTGGAGATGTAGACCACCGCATTGCCGCGGGCGAACCCGTCCGTCAGCCTGTACCGCACGCTCATGTGGACCTGGTCGATAGTCACGGCCTTGTCGGCGGCGCCGCTGTCGTTGGCCAATTGCGGTGCGTTGAGGACGGCGCCGTCGGGCAGCTGGATCAGCGGGCTGTATCCAGGGTTCCCCACGGCGCCGGGGGCTGCCGCGGTCGGTGGGAAGCCGGTGAGTCCTGGGGTGATCACGTGGGTCGGGGCGAAGTCGACGGTCGCCGGGAACACGATGGTGCCATCGGCGGTTTGGGTGACTTTCTCGACCGCTGCGGTGCCCTTGGTGTTGGCCAGTTTCTGGGACACCGAGGTGCGCCAGATGTCAGCGTGACCGGAGTCGGAGGCCTCGGTCACGATGAACCAGACGTCCTGACTGCCGGAGCGTCCGTGATGCAGCGGCAGAGTGACGGTGTGGTCACCATTGACCACCGCACTGGGGACGAACACCTCTCCGCCTCCGTCAGCAGCTGAGGCATGCGGTCCGAAAATGGCTCCTGGCAGGATCAGTGCGGCTGCAATGACCCCGGAAAATGCGGAGCGAACTCTCATGTTCTTGCACCTTTCAGTTGACGGATCTCTTCCTTCGCGCACCCGGCCCCCGCAGGAGTGCGGGGGCCGGTACCACTGGTAGAAAGCGCCATTCGCTACCGTGTTGGTTGCTTTAGATACGAGCCGGGCCACTGCCGGGTTCAATCCGGTCCATGACTTCGCGAGTAGGCGGCAACCGGAATTGCCAATTGCGGCTCACGCAGGTTGGCGATGACTTGGCGGTCGGTTCTCCCTCGGGCGAGCTCTTTGAGCCAGACACAGACCGAACCTGCAAGTGGCAAGGCTCGGGAAGTCGTCGCCTGGCGCAGAGCGTGGGCGCAAAGCCCGATTGACCATCCCAAACTGGTGACGAACCAAGGCGGGACGGGAGCCCAGTAGAGGATCTGGGATCGGTGATTGGGGCAGGCAGCGGGGCCATCGAGTCCGGGAGCGCAGTGTGCAAGGCGCCCGCCCCCGTCGCCTATGTTCGGCTCAGAGGCAGAGGGTGGTGGCGCCGTCGGACTCCCCATGGAAGTACTGGTCGAGTGCGTCCTGGAACACGGGTAGTACCTCTTCCGGCGGGCCCAGGCCGACTTCGACCCGACCCCAGCCGAGGCTCGAGCGGCCCGGCAGGTATCTCAGCCACAGGTGGGCATGCCTCGTGCGCGTGGCAACGCAAAAGTAGGCAGCGCGCGCCTGAGCTGTTATGCAAGGCGGTCACCCTCCCCCGATCGTGCCGTCGCCTCCCCCGATCGTGCCGTCGCCTCCCCCGATCGGTCGGTTGTGGGCTCCTGCTGTGCCTGCTCGGGCAGGGGCGTGGCGGTCTTCTCCCGCAGCAGCCCCAACGAGATGGCAGGGAAGATGAGCACCGAGAGCAAACCCGCGCTGACCAGAGCAGCCCCGGTCACGGATGAGATGCGTCCCAGCTCGACGCCGATCTGGGACGCGGCGACGATGAACGGCAGGGACGTCGCCTGTAGTAGAGCGGCAGCGAACGCGGGGCGTCGACCCAGCGTCCGGACATAGAGCAGGGCGGGCACCCCGCGCATGACCAGCAGCGCCGCCAGGAAGACTGGCACCCGCAGCAGCGCCGAGGGACTGTGGAACAGACCCTGGAGGTCCAGCTGAACGCCGCTGCTGATGAAGAAGATGGGTATGACGAAACCGAATCCGATGGCCTCGAGCTTGGTGCGGAAGTGCGGATGACTCGCCGAGTCGCGGTCGACCACGCTCACCACCACGCCGGCAAGGAAGGCGCCGAGAATACTCTCCAGGCCGAAGCGTTCGGCCAGGGCGGTGAAGGCAATCAGGAGGACGACGGCGAAGCGCACCCTGATCTCGGCCGTCGTGTCCTGGAGCCGCCGAAGCACGTCGCCGAGGCCCATGGACATGCCGGCCCGGCCGACCACCAGAG
>JBBRZV010000092.1:0-11364 GCA_038236365.1 Actinomycetales bacterium
ACGGGCGCAACGGCGAGTCCCCCTGCGCGATCATCGCCCCCCAGTCCCCCGGCGACTGTTTCAACGCCGCCTTCGAGGCGGTCGAGATGGCCACGACCTACCGGACCCCGGTGTTCGTGCTCACCGACGGCTACCTCGCCAACGGCTCCGAGCCCTGGCTCATCCCGGAGGTTGCCAAGCTCCCCGCGATCGACGTCAACTTCGCCACCCAGCCCAATGACGTTGATGCCAATGGCGATCCGGTGTTCCACCCGTTCCTGCGTGACCCTGAGACCCTGGCACGGCCATGGGCCGTGCCTGGCACGCCGGGACTCGAACACCGAGTCGGCGGCATCGAGAAGGCCAACATCACCGGAGACCTCTCCTACGACCCGGACAACCACGACGTCATGACGCGACTGCGCCAGGCCAAGGTCGATGGCATCGCCAAGAGCCTCCCGGCCCTGGTGGTGGACGATCCAGACGGCGACGCCGACATCCTGATCCTGGGCTGGGGATCGACCTACGGCCCGATCGCCGAAGCCATCCGGTTGGTGCGTGCCGACGGTCTCCATGTCGCCCGCGCCCATCTACGCCATCTCAACCCCTTCCCAGCCAACCTGGGTGAAGTGCTCGCGTCATACCGGCAGGTGATCGTGCCCGAGATGAACCTCGGCCAGCTCGCCATGATGCTGCGCGCCAAGTACCTCGTGGACGTGCAGTCCTATACGCAGGTGCGCGGCCTGCCCTTCACCTCGATCGAGCTTGCGAGCGTCCTGACCAAGGCCACAGCCAACCTGAGCGGAGCTACCACCCGATGACGACCATTGATCTCGGTATGCCGGGTGCAGGCACCCTTGGGGTACCTCACCTTCACGAGGGCGAGCCCGCCCTGAACAAGAAGGACTTCGCCAGTGACATGGAGCCGCGCTGGTGTGCGGGCTGCGGCGACTACTCGATCCTGGCAGCGGTGCAGGGGTTCATGCCCGAGCTCGGGCTCAAGCGCGAGAACATCGTCTTCGTCTCCGGCATCGGATGCTCCTCGCGTTTCCCGTTCTACCTCAACACCTATGGGATGCACTCGATCCACGGGCGTGCCCCGGCCATCGCGACCGGGCTTGCGACCGCACGACAGGACCTGTCGGTCTGGGTCATCACCGGCGATGGCGACGCGTTGTCCATCGGCGGCAACCACCTGATCCATGCGATGCGGCGCAACGTCAACCTCAAGATCCTGTTGTTCAACAACCGGATCTACGGCCTGACCAAGGGCCAGTACTCCCCCACCTCCGAGTTCGGCAAGATCACCAAGTCGTCCCCGTTCGGCTCGGTCGACCGACCCTTCAACCCGGTATCGCTCGCCCTGGGCGCCGAGGCCACGTTCGTGGCCCGCACCTTGGACACCGACCGCAAGCACCTCACTTCGGTGCTTCGCGCGGCCGCCGAACACCGTGGCACGGCATTGGTCGAGATCTACCAGAACTGCCCCATCTTCAACGACGGCGCCTACGAGCTACTCAAGGACCGCGAAGAGGCCGAGGCACGAATCGTCCACCTCAACGATGGTGAGCCGGTTCGCGTGGGCACGGACAAGCTGGTGGCACGCGGTGACTCCGGACACCTGGAGGTTATTGACGCCGAGGGCGCTGACATGTCACGAGTCGTGATCCACGACACCGCTGCCGATGACCCCTCGTCGGCATTCCAGCTCTCCAGGCTGGACGACCCCACCATGGCGCATATCCCGATGGGTATCTTCCGCAACGTCTCACGGCCGAGCTACGAAGACCTGGTGCACGAGCAGATCGACGATGTGGTCAACGCTGCCGGTGGCGGCGCCTCGGATGCTGACCTGACCAAGCTCCTTCAGGGAAGCGACACCTGGACCGTCGCTGGTTGACCGAGAGCTGGTTGACCGAGAGCTGGTGCTCACCGATCTTGCTCTTCACTGATCCTTGACATCCACCGATCGGTCAGCCAGCCACGGGCAGGGAGAAGGGCGCGGCGCGGCGTACGGCGCTGTTGCCTATGCGATCTGGGGAGTCTTCCCCCTGTACTTCCACCTCCTCGCGCCTGCCGGCGCCTGGGAGATCCTGGCCCACCGCATTCTGTGGACCCTGCTCTTCTGCAGCGCGGTGCTTGTGCTGAGGCGCGAGTTTGCCTGGGGTCGTTCGTTGCTGCACAACCCTCGCCTGCTCGGGTGGGTGACTCTGGCTGGGTTGTTGATCGCCATCAACTGGATCATCTACGTGACAGCGGTGGTGGCCCACCACGTCACCGAGGCCTCGCTCGGCTACTTCCTCAACCCAATCGTCACCGTGGCAATCGGCGTCGTCGTCCTGCGAGAGAAGCTCCGCTCACTGCAGTGGCTGGCGGTGGGAATCGGGTTCGTGGCAGGTGTCTATCTCACTGTTGACTTCGGGCGCCCACCCTGGATCGCCCTGAGCCTGGCGTTCTCGTTCGCCCTCTATGGCCTGATGAAAAAGAGACTTGGCACCTCCCTGGGCGCCTTCCAGAGCCTGACCGCGGAGACGGCGGTACTGGCGCCCATCGCCATCGCCATCCTCCTGTGGCTCGGCATCAGGGGAGAGACCACCTTCACCGTGGACGCTCCCTCACACCCGATCCTCCTGGCCTCGGCAGGGGTGGTGACTGCCGTGCCATTGCTGTTGTTCGCCGCGGCGGCCCGCCGGGTGCCCCTTGTCACGATCGGCCTGCTGCAGTTCATCACACCGGTGCTGCAGCTGATCTGTGGCGTTCTGCTCCTGGGCGAGACGATGACGCGCAGCCGGTGGATTGGCTTCGGAATCGTCTGGGTTGCCTTGCTGGTGCTGACGTTCGACTCGATCAGATCTGTTCGCACCCGTCGTCGGCTGGCGGACGCGGCAGAGTGCTCGGCGGTCTGAGCGAATCGCGAAGGCGTGGATCCGTCAGCCGACGCGGTTGACCACTCCTTCGACCAGGTCAGACAGGGCGGTAACAGCCTCAAGCACAGGCGAGCCGGCCCCCAAGCCAGTCGCCAGCGGGGCCAGCAGCTCCTGCGCTTCCCGGGCTACGGCGTTCGTCCGCTGACGCGCTTCGCCCATCGCCGGGTGGGCACGCAGCAACGCCAGGGCCTCGGCGTGCAGCGAGTCGTCGCGCAGGTCCGAGTCGAGCAGGACCTTGAGTCGGTCATCCGAAGGGTCGAGCGACTGGCGTGCCAGCAGAACCGGGAGGGTCGCCACGCCCTCACGTAGATCGGTCCCGGGAGTCTTGCCGGACTCCCCCGACCTGGATGAGATGTCGAGCAGGTCATCGGAGAGCTGGAACGCGATACCGAGCCGCTCGCCATAGCGCCGCATGACATCGACCGTCGCCGGCGAACACCCGCTGAACATTGCCCCATATCGGGCGGCGGTCGCGATGAGCACTCCGGTCTTGTCCGAAAGGACGCTGAGGTAGTAGTCGATCGGGTCAACCCCGGCAGGGGCAGGTCGGTCATCGCGGATCTGCCCGGAACACAGTCGCACGAAGGTCTGCGCCTGGATCTTGACCGCCTCCGGCCCCAGCCCCGCGACGAGCTCGGAGGCCTTGCCGAAGAGCAGGTCGCCGATCAGGATCGCGCTGGAGTTGCCGTACTCCGCGTTGACGCTGGCAACCCCGCGCCGGAGGTCCGCCTCATCCATCACGTCATCGTGATAGAGCGAGGCGAGGTGGGTCAGCTCGACGCCCGTGGCCGCAGCCACCACGTCATCGTTGACCCCGCCACCCAGCTCTGCGGCCAGAAGCGTCAGCATCGGCCGGAAGCGCTTGCCCCCGGCCTCCGACAGGTGCGCAGACGCCTGCGCGATGAACGGGTCATCATGGTCGACGACGGTGCGCAGGAGCGCATCGACGGCCAACAGCCCGCTCTGCAGCCGCTCCGCCAGCTCAGGCGAAAGGCTGGGCTCGGTCGGAGCAGGTAACGCCGGGGTCATCGCAGGAACAATGACGACCGCGCCGCGAGGTCCAGCAGCGGAGAGGGAAGAACCCCCAGCACCAGGGTCACGAGAACCCCCATGCTGATCGCCAGCGTGGTGACCATGGACGGCGAAACCGCCCGAACTGAGTCACCAGCCGGCTCGGAGAAGTACATGAGCACGATGATCCGAACGTAGACGAATGCGGCGATGGCACTGCAGAGCACACCGACGATCGCCAGTGGTGTCGCACCGTGACCGATGGCGGCCGAGAAGACGGCAAATTTGGCGGTGAAGCCCGAGGTCAGGGGGATGCCGGCGAACGCCAGCAGAAGGAAGGCGAAGGTGCCCGCCACGACCGGGTGGTTCCTGCCCAGTCCGGCCCATTGGGAGAGATGAGTAGCTTCTGAGCCCCCGTCACGGACCAGTGACACGATCGCAAATGCCGCGATAGTGGCGAAGCCGTAGGCCACGACGTAGAACATCACCGAGGAGATGCCGACCCGGTCAAAGGCCAGGAGGCCGGTCATGACGAAGCCGGCGTGCGCGATCGACGAGTAGGCAAGCAGTCTCTTGACGTCGGTCTGGGTGATCGACAGGACCGCGCCCCCAACCATGGTCAGGATGGCCACTGCCCACAGCCCGGGCGCCCAGTCCCAGCGACTGTCCGCCACGCCGACGTAGACGAAACGCAGGATCGCACCGAAAGCGGCGACCTTGGTGCATGCCGCCATGAAGCCCGTGACCGGGGTGGGGGCTCCCTGATAGACGTCCGGGGTCCACGAGTGGAACGGTACAGCGCCGATCTTGAAGAGCAGTCCGACCAGAACCAGCAAGACGCCTGGGACCAGCAGCCCGTCCATTCCGGACTGCGTGGCGATGGCCTTGGAGATCACGCCCAGGTCCATCGAGCCGGCATAGCCGTAGAGCAGAGCAGAGCCGAACAGGAAGAAGGCCGACGAAAAAGCGCCCAGCAGGAAGTACTTCATGGAAGCTTCCTGGGAGAGCAGCCGACGCCGACGAGCCAGCCCCGAGAGGATGTAGAGCGGCAGGGAGAGGACCTCCAACGCCACGAACATCGTCAACAGGTCACCCGCGGCCGGGAACAGCAGCATGCCGCCGACCGCGAACATGGTCAGCGGGAAGACCTCCGTCGTGGTCGCACCAGCACGTACGGCAGCGGCCTCCTGCGCAGAACCGGGAGCCGCCGCACCCTGAGCGGTGAACGCGTCAGCGCCTGCGCCCTCGAACCGTTCGGCCATGGCAAGGACGCTGAGGATCGACAGCGCCAGGATGGTCCCCTGCAGGAAAAGCGCGGGGCCGTCGATCACCACGGCACCGGCGAGCGTGCTGCCCTGATGGTTGACGCCCAGAACGACGGCGACCAGAGTGGCGACCAGACCCACGAGCGCTACGCCCACCTGGCCGGCATACCGGAGGGCACGCGGGGCGAAAGCCTCGACCAGAACACCGATCATGGCTGTGCCGAAGATGATCAGCATCGGCAGCACAGCGCCGTAGTTGACTGCGGCGCGGACAAACGCCGTTGGCAGTCCGGGCGAGGCGATCACTTGACAGCTCCTACGGCGGTCGGGGGATACGTGGCCGCTGGGTCGGTGACGCCGACATAGTGCAACGTTCTGTCGACTGCGGGGTTGATCACGTCAAGCACGGGCTTGGGGTAGAACCCCAGAACGATGAAGGCCAGGATCAGCGGCGCAACGACCCACCGCTCGCGGTGGGAGAGGTCCGGGGTGCCGTCGGCCGACTCGGGCTTGGGCCCGGTCATCATCCGCTGGTACATGAGAAGGACGTAGAGCGCGGCCAGGATGATGCCCAAGGTGCCGACCACCGCTGCAACTCGGTAGCGCTGGAAAGTGCCCACCAGCACCAGGAACTCCGAGACGAAGGAGTTCAGCCCCGGCAGAGCAAGCGCCGACAGGCCCGAGACCAGGAAGACGCCCGCCAGCACGGGCGTCACTCGCTGCCAGCCACCGTAGTCCGGGATGCGCTTGCTGCCTCGCCGTCGGATGAGCATCGCCGCCACCAGGAACAAGGCGGCCGTCGTGAAGCCGTGGTTGACCATGTACAGCGTCGAGCCGGCCGTGCCGACCGAGGTCAGGGCGAAGATACCGAGGACGATGAAACCGAAGTGGCTGATCGAGGTATAGGCGATCAGTCGCATGATGTCGGTCTGGCCGATCGCGAGCAGCGCCCCATAGAGAATCGAGACGACGGCAAGCACGATGATCGCGGGAGTGGCCCACTTGCTGGCCTCTGGGAACAGCTGCAGGCAGAAGCGAATCATCCCGTAGGTGCCGACCTTGTCGAGCACACCGACCAGCAGCACGGTCGTGGCGGGACGAGCCTCGGTGGCGGCATCCGGCAGCCAGGTGTGGACCGGAAACATCGGGGCCTTGATGGCGAAGGCGATGAAGAAGCCGAGGAACATCAGCCGGCCCACGGTGGGGTCGAGGTGGAGACCGGTCAGATTCTGGACGAGGAACCCTTGGGCGCCGCCCGGACCGTAGTGGTAGAGCGCGATGACGGCCACCAGCATGATCAGCCCGCCGAACAAGGAGTACAGCAAGAACTTGACCGCGGCGTACTGCCGGCGGGCACCTCCATAAGAGCCGATCAGGAAGTAGACCGGGATCAGCATGGCCTCGAAGAAGACGTAGAACAAGAACACATCGGTCGCCGCGAAGACACCGATCATGAAGGTCTCCAGGACCAGCATGAGGGCGAAATAGTTCTGCTGGCGCTTTCCGACCTCTGGTACGTCATGCCATGCAGCGAGCACGCAGACAGGGACGAGGATCGCAGCCATCACGATCAGGACGAGGGCGATGCCGTCCACCCCGACCGCGTAGCTCACGCCGAACTGCTTTATCCAGGGATGGACCTCCGCGAGCTGGAACTGCTGGAGCGAGCCCGTCTTGAACTGCAGGGTGGCGCCGACGGTGAAGAGCAGCGCGACGAGGGAGAAACCGAGAGCGATCTGCTTGGCCCTCTCAGCCAGGCTCGCCGGCAGGAAGGCGACGACGAGCGCACCCACCAGCGGAATCAGGCCGATCGTCGTCAGCCAGGGAAAGTTGGACATCACTGCACCACCCACACGGCACCGAGCAGGACGACGACGCCAAGAAGCATCGTCAGGGCGTACGAACGCACGAAGCCGTTCTGAATCCGGCGTACCCGAGCCGAGGTGCCGCCGATGAGGGCAGCCAGACCGCCGACCGCCCCGTCAACACCCTTGCTGTCGAAGAAGACGAGCGCGCGGGTCAGGTGCAGACCGGGACGCATCAGCACCGCCTCGTTGACGTCATCCTGGTAGAGGTCCCTGCGCGCAGCCTGCGTCAGCAGCGATCCCACGGGGGCAACCACCGGAACCTCGTCCCGCCAGTAGCGCATCCATGCCAGACCAACACCCGAGGCGACAATAAGAAGGGTCAAGGTCATCAGGACCGGTACGGCGATCACGGGCTCACCTTCGGCACTCGCACCCGTGACCGGCTCGAGCCAGCTCTGGATGGCACCGGTCGGGCCGAGGATCAGGCCCAGGAAGGCCGAGCCGACCGCGAGGATGATCATCGGGACGGTCATCCTCTTGGGGGACTCGTGCGGATGGGCTTCCTTGGGCCAACGCTTCTCGCCCTGGAAAGTCATGAAGAAGAGCCGGGACATGTAGAAGGCGGTGATGCCCGCGCCGATCAGCGCGGCCAGGCCGAAGACCCACGGCCGCCAGCCATCACCGATGAACGCAGCCTCGATGATCTTGTCCTTGGAGTAGAAGCCCGAGAACGGAGGCACGCCCAGGATCGCCAACCATCCGATGCCGAAGGTGATCCAGGTGATCTTCATGGCACCTGACAGGTGCCCGAAACGGCGCATATTCACCTGGTCGTCCATGCCGTGCATGACCGAGCCGGCGCCGAGGAACATCCCGGCCTTGAAGAAGCCATGGTTGAGCAAATGGAAGATGGCGAAGGCGTAGCCCACCGGACCGAGGCCAGCAGCGAGCATCATGTAGCCGATCTGGCTCATCGTCGAGGCTGCCAGCACCTTCTTGATGTCGTCCTTGGCACAACCGACGATCGCCCCGAAGACCAGGGTGATGGCGCCGACGATGACCACGAAGGTCTGCGCGGTGGGTGAGCCCTCGAAGATCACGTGGCTGCGTACGACGAGGTAGACGCCGGCGGTGACCATCGTTGCGGCGTGGATCAACGCGGATACCGGAGTGGGACCGGCCATGGCGTCACCGAGCCAGCTCTGCAGAGGGAACTGCGCCGACTTGCTGCAAGCGCCCAGCAGCAAGAGCAACCCGATCGCCGTCAGAACGCCCTTGTTGGCGCCGGCCACCCCGGCGTCGACCCCCGCGAAGCTGACCGTGCCGAAGGTGACGAACATGAGCATGATTGCCACGGACATGCCAAAGTCACCAACTCGGTTGGCCACGAACGCCTTGTTGGCCGCTGAGGCGTTGGCCTGGCTCTGGTTCCAGAAACCGATCAGCAGGTATGACGCCAGGCCGACACCCTCCCAGCCCACGTAGAGCAGGAGGTAGGAGTTGGCAAGAACGAGCAGCAGCATCGAGGCCACGAAAAGGTTCAGGTAGGCGAAGAACTTGCGCTTGTCCGGGTCGTGCTCCATGTAGCCCAGCGAGTAGACCAGGATCAGTGAGCCGACGAAGGTCACCAGCATCACGAAGGACATGGACAGAGGGTCGATCAGCATGCCGGCGTCGACCTGGAAGCTACCGGCCGGGATCCACAAGAACAGGAACAGCGACTCAGCACGCTGCTCGGCCGCGCGGCCGAGCATCGCGATGAAGATCGCCGCCCCGATGGCAAAGCTGGCCCAGGACAGCGCCGTGGCCAGCAAAGGGCCGAAGCGGTTCGTACGCCGCCCGCCCAGCAGCAGGATGGCCGCGCCCAGCAGCGGGAGGGCGACCAGAAGCCACGCGATACTCGTGACTCCGGAGGCGGGGTGAACGACCGAGGTGATTGCCGACTGCCCACCGAGCTGCCCTAGGGGAGCAGCAGAAAGTTGCACCAGATGCATGTCGTGCCCCTTACAGCTTCAACAGGTTGGCGGCGTCGACCGAAGCCGACCGGCGGGCACGGAAGATTGCCATGATGATGGCCAGTCCGACCACAACCTCTGCGGCAGCAACCACCATCACGAAGAGGGCGATGACCTGGCCGTCCAGAGAGCCGTGCATTCGGGCGAAGGTCACGAAGACCAGGTTGGTCGCGTTCAGCATCATCTCGACACCCATGAAGACCACGATGGCGTTACGTCGCACCAGCACCGTGGCGGCCCCAATCGCGAACAGCACCGTCGACAGGTAGATGTAGTTGACCAGGCTCATCGGTTGGTCCCCTCCTCGATCTCACGCTCGATGGCCGCCTCGATGTCGACGAACACCTGTGGGGGGTTGACCTGGTCACGCGAGGCAAGCACCCGCGATACGGACAGCTCGCTCGGAACGCCGCTGGGCAACAGGGCTGGGGTGTCGACCGCGTTTCGACGGGCGAAGACACCCGGCGCCGGCAGACCGGAAACGTGCTTCCCCTCACGGAAGCGTCGCTCGGACCAGTCACGCTGGGTCGGGCGGGGGGTGAGGCGTTCGCGGTGGGCAAGGACCATGGCGCCGAGGGCTGCGGTGATGAGCAGCGCGCTGGTGACCTCGAAGACCCAGACGTACTTGCCAAAGATCAGGTTCGCCATGCCGGAGACGTTTCCGTCTGAGTTGGCCCCCGTCAGCCCGAGGGGGCTGGCGAAGGTCACCGAGCCGATCGCCGCGATGAGCACAAGCCCCAGACCCAGTGCCAGCAGGAACCCGGCGATCTTTTGGCCCTTGATCGTCTCGACCAGCGAGTCAGAGGAGTCGACCCCGACAAGCATCAGCACAAAGAGGAACAACATCATGACAGCGCCGGTGTAGACGAAGATCTGGACGATGCCGAGGAAGTCGGCGCTCTGGGCGATGTAGAAGATGCCCAGGTTGATCATGACCAGCGCCGTGCCCAACGCTGCATGAACGGCCTTCCTGGCAAAGAGAAGCCCGAGGGCACCGATCACGCTGATCGGTGCCAGAACCCAGAACAGGACTGCTTCGCCACCGCTGGTCATCGTGCATCCACCTCAATCGACATGGCCTCAGACCGGACGTCAGAGGCAGCGGCCGATGCAGCGCCCGCCGCGAGCTCTGCATCGCGGGCGTCGGCCCACGCACGTTGCTCGGGGGTGGCCTTGGCCACCTTGCCCTGGTAGTAGTCGCGTTCCTCCAGGCCGGTCACCATCGGATGCGGCGTGGCGACCATGCCCTCCTGGACGGGGGTGAGCAGCTGGCTCTTCTCGTAGATCAGCTTGGCCCGCGAGTCAGCGGCCAGCTCATACTCATTGGTCATGGTGAGCGCTCGCGTAGGACAGGCCTCGATGCACAGGCCGCAGAAGATGCAGCGCAGGTAGTTGATCTGGTAGACGCGCCCGTATCGCTCGCCGGGTGAGAACCGACCCTCGCCTCCTTCACTGTCGTCGTTGTTGGCTCCCTCGACGAAGATCGCGTCGGCCGGGCAGGCCCAGGCACACAACTCGCAACCGACGCACTTCTCCAGGCCGTCAGGGTGCCGGTTGAGCTGGTGACGACCATGGAAGCGCGGTTGCGTCGGGCGCTTGACCTCGGGATACTCCTCGGTCTGGACCTTGCGGAACATGGTCGCGAAGGTGACGCCGAAACCAGCCACGGGCGCGAACAGGTCAGAGAGGAAACTTGCCTTCTTCTGCTCGTCAGGCACGAGTGGCCTCCCGATCGGTCGCATCTAGCGGGAGAGCGGGGTGGCCTTCGGTGATCGCGGTTGAGGGGGCTCCCTGCTGGATCTGCTCCAGCAGGCGCTGACCGGGCAGTGGCGGAACCGGGTAGCCGCCCGCGAACGGGTCGATCTCCTCGGGGCGGGGAATGGGAACAGCGGCAGCCGCACGCTTGCCGTCCCAGACCCACGCGACGGCAAGGGCAAGCGCTGCGATCACGCCGACGACGATGACCGTCGCGGTGCGGATGTTGTCACCGAAGAACGCCAGCTGCGCACCGCGGATGAAGGCCACGGCGACGACCCAGACCATGGTTACCGGGATGAGGACCTTCCAGCCGAAGCGCATGAACTGGTCGTAGCGCACCCGGACCAGCGTGCCTCGCAGCCAGACGAAGAAGAAGATGAAGAGCCACAGCTTGATGACGAACCACAGCAGCCCCCAGTAGCCCTGGTTGAACATGCCGTCGTTGATGGCGGCGATACCGGGAGGCGCCTGCCAGCCACCAAGGAACATGGTGGTCGCGAGCGCGGAGACGGTGAACATGTTGACGTACTCACCGAGGAAGAACATCGCCCACTTCAGCGAGCTGTATTCCGTGTGGAATCCACCACCGAGCTCACCCTCT
>JBBRZV010000093.1:0-11243 GCA_038236365.1 Actinomycetales bacterium
CCTTCGTTCTCGCAGTTCTTCATGAGACCGCTGCCTACCCAGGTCGCGGGTAGCGGGGGCGTCCTCGCCCGGTAGTCGGGCTGGGCTACCCCGTCCGGTAGTCGGGCTGGGCTACCCCGTCCGACACGAACGCAGGCTTCGGTCAGCATCACCCCTATGGGGTGATGACTCGTCGCGACCGGCGAGCGACATTGAAGTCTCTCAATCGACTCCAAAGGGGAATGTTCCGATGTCTGAACTAATCGTGATCGGCTACAACGATATGGCGACAGCCACCCAGGCCTACAACGAGGTGATCAAGCTGCAAAAGGACTTTGTGGTTGACCTCCAGGGCCTGGCCATCGCCAGTGCGGACGCCGAGGGTAAGACCCACGTCGAGACCCCGCAGAAGATCGTCGGTGCCTCGGCGGCATCGGGCGCGCTGTGGGGGATGCTCCTCGGCCTGCTGTTCTTTGTGCCGTTCTTGGGCCTGGCACTCGGCGGCGCCATGGGCGCACTGATGGGCAAAGCCGGCAAGTCGGGAATCAACGAACAGTTCCGGTCTCAGGTCCAGGACCTGCTCAAGCCTGGCAACGCCGCGGTGGTGATCATGGCCTCAAAGATCACCGAGGACAAGTTCGCCGAGGCGATGAGTCAATACGGCGGCGAGCTCCTCAAGACCTCACTGTCCGACGAGGACGAGAAGGAACTCGCCCACGAACTAAAAGACGCCTGACCAACCACCCCGCTGGCCTGGGCTATTCCCATCGTCCAGGAGCCGGCAGGGCAGAAGTCGTGGAAGGAAGCCGGTCGTTCGACGCAGATGGCGGTCCGCGCAACCCGCGAGGCATGGAAGCGCCACCGATGAGCGGGTTGGCACCGCCCGTGGCTGAGCTGGAGACAACCCGGCTCACACCGACTTGGCCGCGCGGATCGAGCGAGCACAGACAGTTTTCGATGACGCAGGACGCCGGCGTTGAAGATGCTCATGGTCTGTGCGCGACGTGTGCGATCGGGTTGCGCACTCGTCACCCGTACACAGCAGTACGTGGGCTCGCGCGCCGAGTCGCCACGGTCACTCGCTGCGTCCTTTCGCCGCGACTACACGTCGTGAGTGTCGCGTGCCGTTGGGAGAACTCCACCATTGGTGGACCCAAGCCGCGACCAGTTCGGCTGGCCTGGGAGGACAGGTGGTGGCGGGCCACGGTTCCCAGGTCGGTCAATCGTTGGCAGGCGGATGCGCCGTCCAGAAGTCAGTCACCAAATGAGCGAGCTCGGTGGGGCACTCCAGCGAGGGCAGGGCCCGCGACCTGGTGAGCACGGCTGGATGCCCGTCCTGCATGGTGGCCGCGGCTGCGGCACATTCCTGCGGGGTCCACTCGCCGCGGTCGTCGGTGGCGATCATCAGCGTCGGACATCGGACGAGGGTGGCCGCGGTGGCCAGGTCTGGCCGGTTCAGGATGCCGCAGTGCACGGTGCGCGCGATGGCCCGCCGGTTGGGTCGTGACATAGGCCCGACCAGTGCGTCCACCGCTTGGGGGTCGCAACGGAGGCTGTGCTCGGTGAGCATCCCCGCCAGGAGGCCGCGGCGCACGGGGCCTTTCATTCCGATCGCGCGGTAGACCGGGAGCAGCAGTCTGACCTGGCGGCGCATCGCCGGGCTCGCGGCCTTGACAGGCGCGCTGACGGTGACCAGCGTCCGCACCAGGTCGGGCCGGTCGGCAGCGAGTTGCAGTCCCACGTGTCCTCCCCACGCACTGCCCAACCAGTCCACCGGGCCAACGCGCAGAGCCTGCTGGACGTGGGCGACGACGGCGACCGCCGCTCTGGCGCAGTGCGCGATGAAGTCGGGAAGTGCGTGCGCAAGGTCGGCGCTGTCACCGAAGGCCCATCCGTCAACCATGACCAGCGTGCGATCGGCGGAGAACTCGTCCACCACCCGGTCCCAGCTGCGTGAGTCGGTGAACATGCTGTGCCACAGGACCGCGACAGGCGGCGGACCCGGGACGACCCGCGCCGACAGGCTTCCGTGTTCGGTGGGGATGTACACATTGTCAATGTACTCCCGGTACATCGAAATGGATAGACTCTCGGGGTGCCCCGTCCCTACCAGTCATCAGTGCGCGCCGATCGCGCCGCCGGGAATCGCGCTGCACTGGTCGCCGCAGCAACCATGCTCTTCCTCCAGCAAGGCTGGACCGCCACAACGATGACGCAGGTGGCTGCCGCAGCCGGGCTCGCCAGGCCCACCCTGTACCTGCACTTCGAGACCAAGGTCGCCCTGCTCATCGCCTGCATCGACTCCGCCTTGTCCGACGTCCCGGTGGCTGAGCGGCCCGACTACCAGGCCATGGCGCAGGGGACCACGCCATGCAGGGCGGTCACCGCGGCACGGTGGCTGCGGGAGGCCTATCAGCGATCCGCACCCATCCAACAAATCTTGGACGACGCCGCGAGCAGTGGCCCCGAGGCCACCCAGGCCCACGCCCGCATGGAGCAGCGCCGACACGACGAGTTCGCCCGAGCCTGCTCCTTGGTCCTGGCAGACCCCAACCCGCCGGCGCCCTTCGTCGATGAAATCTGGGCCCTCGGCTCACGCATGATGTGGTTCAAGCTCGCCGAGCGTGGCTGGTCACCCCAGGACTGGGAAGCGTGGTTCACCCGCGTCATCGTCGACGCCATCAAGGCGCTCCGACGGCGTACCTGATCCCCACCTCCTCCCCCTCGGGCATAAGTGCCGCGCGAAGCCCCGGGCACCCCTTGACGGACATGCGTCACTCCGCCGCGACGGGACGCCGGTCCGCCGAGCCGGGCTCCTCGCCGACGCAGGTACCGCTTCCAGCACAGCAGCGTCGGTGCCTGGGCGCGATGTTGCTCAGCCAGCGCGTCGGGTGAGGAGGACGTTCCATGTGTTGGGCGACGGCGCCAGGGAGGACGGCTCGAACCTGCGGCGACCAGTAGGTCGTCGTACTGTGACTGCGAGCGCTCTTCCTTGATTCGCAGATGCCGCGAGCCCCCTGGCTGGCGCCCTGACCCGTGGGGATTCACAGTCTTTCCGCCGCGAGCCGACCACGCTGAAGTCACCATTTCGGGGCAGTGGGTAACGGGGGGTTCGGCACCGATCAGCTCGCGCGTGGCGGGTGGGTTCGGCAGAACGCGCGCACGGCGGCGTTGACCTGTTCGGGCCGCTCGAGGTTGCTCATGTGGCCAGCGCCTTGGATGACGACGAGCTCCGTGTCAGGGATGGCCTGCTGGAACTGGTGGGCCACGGTCAGCGGCGAGCGAGCATCCGAGTCGCCCCACATCAGCAAGGTCGGGACGGCGATGTCAGGCAGCAAGTCGCTCAGGTCGGTTTCGGCCATGATGGCCAGCTCCAGCCCCAGGGTTGCGGGGCGGACGTCGGCGGCGATGGCGGCGAGCAGCGGCACGAAGGCCGCCGGCGGGTCGCCGGCAAAGAGTCCGGTGAGGGTGGGGTCGAGTTCCCCGGGCGGCGCGGCGAGCATCCGGCGGCCGGCGGCGACTCGCGCCTGGACCTCGTCAGCAGGTAGGGACCCCTTCCAGCCGGCGTAGCTGTCGATCATGATCAAGGTCGCGACGAGCCCGGGGTGACGGTGGTACAGCTCGAGTGCGACCGTGCCGCCCCATGACAATCCGGCGACATGCGCGGGCCCGAGCCGCAGCGACTCGATGAGTGCCGCGAGCCCGTCCGCGAAGGCCGCCAGGGTCAACCCGGCTGGCAGGTCGGAGGACCTGCCGGCCCCCGGCTCGTCCCAGGCCACGACGGTGAACTCGTCGGCCAGGTCGGCTAACTGCGGTTGCCAGATGCGGCTGTCCTCGGCCGCGCCGTGGACAAGAACCAGGGGGTGGCCCTGACCGACCCGCTCATAGGCGATCTTGAGTCCGCCCGCCTGAACAAACTGCACCGTTGAAAGGTAACCGGGGTGGAGCCGGTGTGTCGCCTCTCCAATCGCGTCGGCCAACCCGTGGCAGCGACAGTGGGTTGATGACACGTGCAGCCATCGGCTCGCGCGCGAACCCCATCGCGCATCGCTTCGCCGCCAGCGCCCACCAGGTCGGGCAGCACGCCAAGCCCGCGGGCGCGGTGTCCTGTCCCTGGATCGGGGGGTCCTCAACGAAGCGGCGCCTGGTGGTCATCAGGGTCGATGGCGACCGCCACGCTGCGTGCGCGGCCTGCGGCCGTCGCCGTCAGTCAGCACGTGTCCTCGCTGCTCGCCTGCGGGGGCCGATCGTCCAAGGACGGTTCCCGCCGGAACGGACGACCGAACGCCTATCGCGGGCCAGACCGGGGGTGGGTCGCCGGAAGGGTCGTGCTCACCGTGGTCGCTGCTGGGCCAGGGTTACGGGCTCGGCGAGGCCGCAGGCAGCAGTTCGTGCAGGCAGAGCACGTTGCCGTCGGGGTCCTCGAACCACGCCGCCTTCTCTGATCCAAGGACACAGACGTGCTCCACCGTCTTCAGGCCAGGCATGTCGTAGTGCGCGAAGGTGACGCCACGCTGTGCCAGGTCTCGAATCTCCGCAGCGATGTCCGAGACCTCGAAGGACATCTCGGTGCGACCCGTCGGGGTCGCCCCCGGATCGGGCATCAGCGCCAGGCTCGCCCCTCCGCCAAGAGCAAAGATCTCCTGGCCCTCGCTGTTGCGGCCCACATAGTCCAGCCCCAGCCGGTCACGGTAGAACTCAACCGCGGGCGAGGCCTCCGACACCTGCAAAATCGTCGTAACGACACTTCCTGAGAGCATGCCAACCTCCTGAACTGATCCCGCTCCGGCCAGCGTCCTCCAGTACGGCCCTGCACACAAGGGACCGGCTACCCCACCGCTGGCAACGACCGCACTTGGCCTGGCGTTGGGACACTTTGCGGGCGTTTCGCCATGTCCCCCTTGCAAGGGCCGACACCGTCGGCAACCTCGGGTGGCACACCCGACCCTGAACGCCCCTTCCCCGCTGCCACCAGCCCCTCCTGCGTCACGTCGCCGCATGGTGGGCGTCGCCAAGACTCAACTCACTGACGCCCCGGTCCCGTCGACGCGAAGCACACCTTCATCTCTGAAAGCCAGGTGACCGGCGTCAGGTCGACCGGGCCCATGCGCCGTACAACGGATCACGGCCCAGTCGCCGCTTGGTCCGCAACGCGGTCGTCACGGCCTCGAAGCCGGCTTGCTCCAGGTAGTCCCGGACGATCGCGACCCGTCCGTCCTCGTTGGTGGCCAGCCACCCGCGAACCGCTTTGGTCGGAAAGCACCGGTTGCTAAAGGTGAGCACCACGACCCCACCGGGCCGCAGCACCCGCGCCGCCTCGCGCAGCACCTCGACCGGATGGATGAGGTAGTCGATCGACACGCAGCAGAGCACCGCGTCGAACGACGTGTCGTCGAACGGCAGCCGCGGATCGACGTTGAGATCCCGGACGACGACCTGGTCGGCCACCGGGTTCGCCTGCAGCTCGACGGCGTTCATGCCCAGCAGGACCAGCCCACCGCTCGGCTTCCTGGAGAGGTGGGACACCCAGGACGACATCAGGTCCAGGACCCTGCCGTCCGGGACCCCCAGCTCGTCGTACAGCTCGCTGACCGCGGCGATCGCGCCGTCGTCGATATGGGTGACGAGCCGAGGCGGTGCGTAGAAGTCGGCATCGTCGCCGCCGTCTTGCCGGTCGAAGAAGCCGGGTGGCCAGTCGTCTGCTGCCATAGCTGCATCCTGCCTCAGTCCTGCCCGCCTCGATCCCCTGATCGCAGCCCCCGCCCACACAGAGATCGGTCAATTGGGCGGGGATGAATGAAACTCGGCTCGCTGCTCAGGGGCCGCCTCCTGGTCGCAGAACTGCTCCGGGTACCAAGTCACACGACCCATCCGGGCTTCCCTCCCTCGGTACTGACGAGCCGGGTGGAGGCGTCCAGCCGCCCAACGGTCGATGTATCCGATGGGGTGGGGTGAGCCGACTGAGCTGAGCTCGACCGGTTCTCTTTAACTGGCCTTTGCCGGATCATGGACTATTCTTTACATTCCCCGCCAATTCAATGACGACGGAATGTCTGGATTGTCTTATAGCGAGGCATTTTTTTGCGCAAACGGAAGGGCCGGCTGTGGCGAGTCACCCGTGAATTTCGAGATCGTGGCAGGTGACGCCTCCTCGCCATACGTCATTCATGTTCCGCACTCGTCCGTCACCATCCCGGACGACGTCCGGGCACAGCTCCAGCTCGATGACGACACCCTCGCCGAGGAGCTGCGCCTGCTGACCGATGCGCACACCGACGAGCTGGCCATTTGCACCGCCGGGCAGGTGACGCCGCGGCCGTGGCTGTTCGTGAACCGTCTCTCGCGCCTGGTGGTGGACCCCGAGCGGCTGCCCGACGATCATGAGGTGATGTTCGGGGTCGGCATGGGCACCGTCTACACCCGGACCTCCGGCGGGCTGATGCTGCGCAATGATGACGAGCAGGCCCGGGAGGCACTGCTGAGTCGCTACCTCACTCCCTACGCGGACGCCATGGCAGACCTCGTCGATGAGCGGATCGCCGCCACCGGTCAGGCCATCGTGCTGGACCTTCACTCCTACTCGCCCAGGGCGCTGCCCTATGAGAGGTATCAGGACGCCCGGCGTCCCCCCGTGTGTGTCGGAGTTGACTTCGACCACACGCCGGCGGCTCTGGTCGAGCGCGTGTCCGTTGCCTGTTCGGTGTTGGGTGAGGTGGTGGTGAACGAGCCCTTCGTCGGCACCTACATCCCCCTGCGCCATTTCGGCCGCAACATCTTCGTGACCTCGGTGATGGTGGAGATACGACGGGACATGTACGTGCGCGAGGACGGGAGCCTGGACCTGGAAGGAACCGGCCGGGTCCTCGCGGCACTGGTGACCATTCTCGAAGGCTGAGCATTCGAGGTGGCGCAACGGTCGCACGCGCACATCTGACGTCTTCCTCGTGCATGGGGGCTCTCATGTCCACAGCGGCGATTCGCTTCTGTCTGCCGGCGGGCGGTCAGCGGTCGCACGCCCCTGACAGACGCATCGCCGTAGAGCTCTCCGCCCCCACTCCCATAGAGCCGTAGGAGGATATACGGAATGTCTGAGTTGATCTGGGGCTCGACGTCTCCACGAACAAGGCAAAGACACTCGCCGTACCCTCGACTGGTCGTCACCAGGCCAGGCACGCGTCGGTTGACGTGCGCCGACCACTCAGCGCAGCCAATATCGCACCATCTACATGCTGGCATCGTGAAGACGAAGACTCTGGCCGAGGAACCACAGCCGACAAAGGCGATGATGAAGCTCGCGTACCGGTTGAGGGGAACCACCGTCGAAGAATCAGCAAGGAACGTCGTTGCCGTCATGGAAGACATCGAGGCCCACCAGAGGCGCGGCGGCTACTGCTCTGTCGCCGCGCTCAAACCGCCACCCGACCTCGAGGCTGGCACCGGAGATGCCGAGAGTCTCTGGAATTTGACCAACACGCTTGTCGCTCCGCACATCTGAGCCGGGCGTCCACATGGTCTTGGACTCTCCGCCAACGACAGGGTGGAGACCGACCAAGGCCATCTGGATTATCCAACGCTAGCTCTCGTGTTGGGCTCTGTACAGGTCGCTGAAGACGGTAGCGATGACAGGAAGCGCTGACCGGGGCACCTGATCCATGAAGTGCCTGCGCACCGAGGCGACGTGTATCGGGCCGGCCGCGTCGCACATGGATCCGCCGGCGGCCGTGATGTTCGCAGACACGAGTCGGCGGTCGCCGCGGTTTCGGTGCCGGATAGCCAGACCCCGACCTTCCATCCGCTGGATGCGGTAGGTGATGACGCTCGCTTCCGTGCCGAACTGCTGAGCGAGGTGACCCATCGTCAGCCCAGCGGGTGCGTTGCGGAGCATGAGCAGGATCCCGTGGTCAAGCAGGGTCAGATCCAATGCCTCACGGAGGTCTCGGTCCAGAGCGGCGAAAAGGTGCGTGCCGGCAACAACAAACGGGTGCCAGGCAGCCATCTCCTGCTCGTCAAGCCACTGGACGTCTTCTGCCACGACACAATCCTACTCGGAGTTTGCTTGAAATCTGAAGGACTCCAGAATACCCTTCAGATCGGAAGGATCTAACGATCTACAAAGGAGACCAAGCCATGCCTGCAGCAATCCAAATCGTCCACTTCCGTCCAAAGCCGGAAGTGGCTCACGACGACATGATCGCCTTGAATGAGCGCTTCCAACGAGAGGTCGCACCGAAGCTCCCCGGGCTGGAGCGCCGTGAAGCCTGCGTCAGCGGCGACGGCGAGTGGGTCCTGGTGCTTCGGTACGCCACCATGGAGCTCGCGACCGCCCCGCCGGCAGACCACGGCATGGAGGTCGCCGGGTTGTTCATGCAGATGATCGACATGTCGTCGATGTCAGCTTCATTCCAGACCGTGGTCAGCGATTAGCACGGCGCGGTTCGAGATCCTGTGGGATTCGCGAGACTGCGCCCTCGCCGGGCCGAGCCGTCGGAAACCGACCGGTCAAGGGCTTTCAGCGACGGCGTGTTCGCGGTGGCGATCACGCTGTTGGCCCTCGACCTCGGCCGCGTGCACGCGCAATCCGGCGTGGGTGATGGATCGTTGCTTGCTGCGCTGCGACTGTACTGGCCCACCTTGCTGGCATTCGCTGCGTCGTTCACCGTCATTGGGGTGGCGTGGACCAACGACCATAATGTGTTGCTTGAGCGCAGCACTCGCCGCGTGTCGCTGACGGTGGCCGGGACGACCTTCCTGGACGCCATTGGACCGGTCATCGCTGCAGCCGACGAAGCGATCCGCCGGGTCCGGCACGGTGAACGGGCAGCAGACGCCCTGGCCATCGGGTTCATGCCTGGGCTCTCGCTCCGTCACGCGATGCGAACTCTCATGGATGACTTTCCTGATGCAACGATCGAGATTCGAGAGTTGACATGGGCCAATCAAGCCGACGTAGTGCGTGACGGAACAGTTGACGTGGCACTGGTACGCAGACCGATCGACACAGCTGGTCTGCGGTTGCAGGGCGTGGTCAATGACCCCCGCGGGGTGCTCCTCGCTTTGGACCACCCGCTCGCGCACAAGTCATCTGTCAGCATTGCTGAGCTCGCTGCGGACCCTGTAATACGTCATCGCCACGGCGGGACATGGGACGCCTACTGGACGGTGAGCCCTCGCCCAGACGGTAGCCTCCCAGTCTCTGGACCGATGGTCGAGAATGTCCCCGAGAAGCTCGCCGTCGTCGCCACAGGCGCCGCGATCACATTCGTGCCCCGCAGCGCATCTCACGCGTACACGCACCCCGGCGTGATCTGGGCCCCTGTCCCTGACATCGAGGACAGCCAGGTGGCGTTGGCGTGGATACCCGGTCGCCGCAGACGTCCACGACGCCATGTGCGACCCCGACCACGAGCGCGGCAACAGCCACGACTTCGTCAGCCGTGGTTTCAAGAACGACCCAGCCGTCCAAAAAGCTGCCGTAGACAACGCGGCCATTGGGTGGCGTCACCATCGACGACTTCGACGTGATCTTCGTCGTGGGATTGTCGCCGATGTACACCTTTGTCGGCCGCACCGACCTGACGGCGATGGTCATCCGGTTCCACGCCGCCGGCCGGTGACTGGCCGGGGGCCAGGGGCCGGACTACCGGGAGATTGCGAGGTTCCGGCGCCGGCACCTGTCCGCGTTGGGGCACCTGTTCGTGCTGGCGTTGGCGTTGTGTCAGGTGGCCGGGATGGTCAGGCTCGGGCGGGTCGCGTTGGACGGTGCGAAGCTGCGTCCTAATGCCTCCCGGCGTAAGGCGATGAGCTACGCGCGGATGAGCCAGAAGGAGAAGCTCCTCGCCCAGGAGGTCTCCGAGCTGCTGGCCGAGGCCGAAGGGACCGACCGGGCCGAGGACGCGGCCTTCGGTAAGGACGCCCGCGGTGATGAGCTGCCCGAGGAGCTACGGCGCCGCGAGTCCCGCCTGGCCAGGATCGGCGCGGCCAAGAAGGCGTTGGAAGAACAGGCCGCGATCAGCGCCGAGCAGGAGGCTGCGGCGAAGGCCCGGGCGGCCGGCCAGAACGAGGACTCGGTCGCTGAGTTCGCTGCGGCGGCGGGCAGGGAGGCGGTGCCCAAACCCAAGGCGCAACGCTACTTCACCGATCCGGACTCCAAGATCATGAAGACCGCCGACGGGTCGTTCCACCAGTGTTTCAACGCCCAGGCCGTGGTCGACGACGAGCATCAGGTGTTCGTGGCGGCGGACCTGAACGACTGCGGCGCCGACATGGCCAACCTCATCCCGATGACCGAACAGGTCCAAGCCAACACCGGTGAGGCGCCGGCCCAGATGGTCGCCGGCGCCGGGTACTGCAGCAACGGCAACCCGGCCGACGCCGCAGCACACACGACGGCCCATGGAACCGAGCTCTTCATCGCGATCGGCCGACGCTCCCACGATGAACCCGCCCCGGCGCCAATGGCTCCTGCTCGCGGCATGCCACAACCTACGAAAGCTCCACGGCCACATTGGGTTGGCCGGCCTGGCAACCACCTGAGACAGACTCACCCCAGGCCCTGCTCACTTTCAAACGGCTGTGACGACCCTCAGAACCTCACCGGGGCCTTCGCAGGCGGCCACAAGGTTGCCGTCCTCGTCGCTCGACGCGGAACCTCTCGACATCCGACTTCACTACCTCACCGCGACCCAGCACGGCATTACGGACCCACACTCCTGGGCTGAATCTGGCCAGACAGGCCTACCGCAACCATTCAGGAACAGCGTCCCGGCCAGGGTGACGCGGCGGTGTCTATCTCCGTATTCGCGGGGCACAGGACCGAGAGCGTGTCAGTTCCAGCCGGCCTGGTCGTTCCAGAAGTCGGTCCATACATGGTTGTCGAACCCGATGACGAACACGTCCAGGTTGCCCGGCGCGCGGGACACGACGGCGAGCTGTTGCTTGTCCCGGTCGAAGACCGCCGGGCCGGGGACCGGGAAGAAGTCGCCGTTCCAGCCGACCTGGCCGTTCCAGAACGTGGTCCATACGTGGTTGTCGAAGCCGATGACGAACACGTCCAGGTTGCCGGCTGCGCGAGAGACGACGGCGAGCTGCTGTTTGTCCCGGTCGAAGACTGCCTGGCCGGGGACCGGGAAGAAGTCGCCGTTCCAGCCCCCCTGGCCGTTCCAGAACGTGTTCCATACGTGGTTGTCGAAGCCGATGACGAACACGTCCAGGTTGCCGGCTGCGCGAGAGACGACGGCGAGCTGCTGTTTGTCCCGGTCGAAGAC
>JBBRZV010000094.1:0-11146 GCA_038236365.1 Actinomycetales bacterium
ACACCGCCCACCACATGGTGAAGTCCGCCTCGGCGATCCTGCGCAGCTACCTCATGTTCAAGCCCTACGCCATCTTTGCCACCCTGACGGTGCTGTTCGGCGTGGCCGCCGCGATCCCGTTCACGCGCTTCCTGGTCCTGTGGGTGACACATCGTGCGCCCGTTGGCAACGTCCAGTCGCTGATCTTCGGCTCCATCATGTCGGTGGCTGCCCTGCTTTCGCTCGCCCTTGGAGTCATCTCCGACCTGCTGCGGACCAACCGGATTCTGATCGAGGAGCAGCTCGAACGAGTCAAGGAGATGCAGTACCGCACCTGGCCCAGACCTCGGGATATGGCGCAGGAGCTTGGCGACCTCGATGCCGAGGTGAACAACCTCGCCGCGAAGCGAGCCTCCCTTATCTCCGGTCCGCCGGTATCTCGTAGAGCTTGATGGTCGGGCCGCTGAACCCACCTCTGGCGATGTCGGCGACATAGCCCACTGAGCCCCAGATGCTGGCCAGCTCCAGAACCGAGCGCGTTTGCTGGACCGGGACGTAGGAGGTGAGCAGCGGGAACTGCTTGTCCACGGTGGTGTAGAACCTCTGTTCGACGCCATATTTGGGGTCGGCCAGGTATCGGGCGAAAATGTCGCTGCTCAGCACCGCATACTGCTTCCCCAGGTGCTTCTTGTCGTGGTTCTTGAGGACGAGACGGCCGCCGGTGACGTCAAACGCCCAGAAGAGGTTGTTGTATGCGCCGGGAAACAGCGGCGAGTATCCCTCGGAGATGGTGTTCGCGGTTGTGACGCCGCGGGCAGCCAGACGCGGCGCGAAGGTCTGAGTGTCCTTCGCGACGTACTTCGCGCTCGCAGCGACGGATCCGGCAACCAGGTTTGCGGCCATCAAGGCGGCGAGGCCGACTGCGCCCCACTGCAGCCATCGCGCCGCGCCCCCCGGGCTGATTGCCCTCTTCTCGCGCAGGTATCGAAATGAGTAGTAGATGCCGATCGGGGCTATCAGCAGTGGCGTGAGGTCCATCGGCAGGACCCACCGCTCCCAGTGCAGCGGCACCCGGCTGAGGAGCACCCAGACGACGGCGCCCAACCAGAGTGGGATGGACTGCATAAGCCGGAGGCGGATGCTCCACAGCACGCCAAGTGCGAAGCAGGCGAGAAGGATGACTCCCGCGGAGGTCGCAAGTCCGGCCGCGTAGAAAGCCATGTTTCCGGACCACGAGAGGCCGTCCGCCCCGGCGTGGGTGCCTCCGGACTGGGCGATCAGCGTCGACAGCGTCGTGTGCGCGTTGGTGAACAGGACGGGCGAGATGGCGAAGAGGAATCCAACCACGGCCGCGACAGCGGCCGCCCCGTGCACGAGGATCCGGCTCCAGGCCCGAGCCTGCACTCCGCTGACGATCACGGTGACGGCGATCATCAGTGCGCCCAACGCTCCTGGGTACTTGATTGCGATGGCGGCCGACACGCCAAGGCAAGACAGGAGCAGGTTGCCCCACGAGGGCAAGGTCAGATAGCGCATGCACCCGAGGATGACAATCATCAGCGCCAGGCTGAGCGGCACATCGGGCGAGGCCAAGTGGGAATGGTTGACGAAGGGCGGGAAGAACGCCACGAGGAAAGCCGACAGGACCCCGATCGGCCGGGCGAACCGTTTGCCGATGAGATAGGCGAGCACGATCATCGCGATCCCGAAGCACGCCGTGATTGATCTCGAGATCAGGATGAAAGGTGCCGGGAACGTCGCATACAGCGTCTCGGGGGAGGAGCCGTGGAAGAGATAGGAGTAGGCGAGGTAGGCAAGGTTGCTGAGCTGCATCTCCAGGTGGTCGGGCCGGAAGAAGTAGCCCGGCTCGAACGAGTGCCGCTTCGCCATGTCAAGGGCTCCGCGGACGATGACCCACTCGTCAGAGTTCAGATCCAAGGGCAGCCCCCAGCTGCCGCCGACGAACCGCACGATTGCACCGCCGGCGATGGTCGCGGTGAGAGCCGCTGACATCCAGTCCCACCGCAGCCTCTTGCGCCAGTTCCGCCAAGGGGGTCGTCGCGGGTCCCTCGCCGGGGTCGCCTTCTGCGACGCAGTGTCCTGCGACGCGGAACCGACAAGTGACACAGGGAAGGCCCCCTTGAGCCGAGATGAGCGATGATACCCGATCGGCTCGAGCCGACCTGCCTCCCGGATCGGGCACAATCCGACGACGGGGACAGGTGGTCGGTCGCGCCGGTCCCTTCCGATATCCTCGGGTGATGCGCACTCCGCCCCTTGGGACAAACACATGAGCCGTTGGCTGGTCGTCGGTTCCTACGGAATGCTCGGGCAGGACCTGGTCGCCGCACTTGGCGCTGTACCCGGGGCTCACACGGTGACTGGCGTTGACCGTGACTTGGTGGACATCACCGATCCGGATGCGTGTCTTGGAGCGGTGGCCGGTCAGGACATCGTGGTCAACGCTGCGGCCTGGACCGCCGTCGATGAGGCCGAAACCCATGAAGCGCAGGCGTTTTCGGTCAACGCGATAGGGGCGGCGAACCTGGCCCGGGCCTGCTCAGCCTCCGGTGCGAGGATGGTGCAGGTGTCCACTGACTACGTCTTTGCTGGTGACGCCACCCGCCCGTATGCCGAGGACGCCCCGCTGGCACCTCGGTCGGCATACGGCAGGACCAAGGGTGCGGGGGAGTGGGCCGTGCGCACCTACCTGCCCTCCACCTCGTGGGTCCTGCGCACCGCCTGGCTGTATGGCGCTCACGGGCCGAACTTCGTCAAGACCATGGCGCGGCTGGCCACCGAGCGAGACACGGTCTCTGTCGTCGACGACCAGCGTGGTCAGCCCACCTGGACCGTGGACCTGGCAGGGGCGATCGTGCGCCTTGTCGAGGCCCAGGCCCCGTTCGGGACCTATCACGGCACGTCGTCGGGGGAGACGACGTGGTTCGGTTTCACCCAG
This sequence comes from Actinomycetales bacterium, assembly GCA_038236365.1. GTDB lineage: Bacteria > Actinomycetota > Actinomycetes > Actinomycetales > Dermatophilaceae > UBA4719. Next base: position 2,939 of record JBBRZV010000094.1, read on the forward strand.
GAGATCTTCCGGCTGCTCGGGCACGACCCGGCCCGCGTGCTGCCAACGACCTCGGACGCGTTCGTGCGGCCGGCGCCCCGCCCGGCATACTCCGTGCTGGGGCACGACGCTTGGGAACGCGCGAGCGTGGCCGGGCTGCCCGAATGGCGTAAGTCGCTGGCCGTGGCCGTGGCCGACGTCGTGGGGGTCCCTGCATGACCACCACTTCGAGTCGCGGTGCGCCCTCGACAATGACGGTCCGCGAGCGCGGCAACATGTGGTCCTACCGCAGTCTGATCTGGAACTTCGCCCAACGTGATCTCAAGGCTCGCTTCAAGGGCACCGCGCTGGGATGGTTCTGGTCGCTCCTGGTTCCGATCGCCACCCTGGTCATCTACAGCGTGGTGTTCTCCACAATCTTCCGTGCCAAGCCGCCGGACTTCGGCAATGGTCTGCCCGGCAACTTCACGGTCTGGCTCTTGGCCGGTCTCACCGCCTGGTCCATGTTCGCCAACAGTCTCAACACCGCCATCGGCACACTGCTGGCTGCGGGGCCACTGCTGAAGAAGATCTACTTCCCGCCCTACGCGCCGGTCCTGGGCTCCGTCATAGCGCTCCTCATCCAGTCGATGATCGAGCTCGGCATCTACCTGGTCGTCTTGATGATCCTGGGCAACGTCAGCTGGACGTGGCTACTGGTGCCCTTCTGGCTGGTGATCTTCGGTGTGTTCCTGTCGAGCATCTCCGTGATGCTGGCCGTGCTCAATGTGCATTTCCGGGACCTGGCCCACATCATCGGAGTGGCGATTCAGCTGCTCTTCTACCTGTCGCCGATCATCTACCCGATGACGCTCATCGCAGGTAAGAGCAAGATGGGAATCTCGGCGACCACGATCATCTCGGCCAACCCCCTGACCCAGTTCATCGAGGTCTTCCGAGACCTGACCTACGGGCTGACCCCGGGGCCGCCCAAGGCATGGCTGTACATCACGGTGTGGGCGCTGGTCATGGCATTGGTGGCGCGACGTGTCTACCGGGCGCGCGCTCTCGACCTGAGCGAGGAGCTATGACCGACCCAGCCGTCCGCGTGGTCGGTGTCTCCAAGAAGTTCACCCTGCACACCGAGCAGCGCAACTCGATCAAAGAGCGGTTCGTTCGCGGACGAGCCAAGTCCAACGGCGACTTCTGGGCCTTGCGCGACGTGTCTTTCGACGTCCCCCGAGGCACCACCTTCGGGCTGGTCGGTCACAACGGCTCCGGCAAGTCGACCATGCTCAAGCTGCTCGCCGGTGTGCACCGTCCCACGTCCGGCTCGGTGATCACCGATGGGCGGGTCTCGGCGCTGTTGGAGCTGGGCGCGGGATTTCACGGAGAGCTGACCGGACGCGAGAACATCTTCCTCAACGGTTCGATCCTGGGGCTGAGCAAGCGCCAGATCGACCAGTCGATAGAGAAGATCATCGACTTCGCCGGCATCGGCGAGTTCATCGACGCACCCGTCAAGGTCTACTCCAGCGGGATGTATGTGCGGCTGGGTTTCTCGATCGCCGTCACCGTTGACCCCGAGATCCTCATTGTCGACGAGATCATCGCGGTCGGTGACGAAGAGTTCCAGCGCAAGTGCTTCGACTACCTCTTTGAGCTGCGCAAGCGCGGCACCACGGTCGTGCTGGTCACCCACTCCCTGAGCCTGGTGCAGGATCTGTGCGACGAGGCCGTCTGGCTGGACCATGGCCGTGTTCAGCGCATCGGCGACTCCCGGGACGTGGTCCAGGGCTACCTCGACTCTGTCAACACCAAAGAGGCCGAGGCCAAACCTGCCCAGTCGGAGGTCACCGGCTCCCACCCGCGTGTCGGATCCGGAGAGATCCGTATCGAGTCGGTCGAGTACCTGGACGGCGCTGGCAAGGTCAGTCCGGTTCTGCTCTGCGGAGAGCCGGCCACCTTCAGGATTCACTACCGCACGACTGAGCGAGTCAAGGACGTCACATTCGGCCTGGGGTTCCTGCACGAGTCAGGTGTCAATGTTGCCGGTCCCAACTCGGCCTCCGGCTCCGGACCCGAGCCCGTGTCCGACCTTCGGGGCGAGGGCTTTGTCGATTTTCACGTGCCCAGACTGACCCTGCAACAGGGTGTCTATGAGGTGTCCGCGGCCGCTGTGAATCGAGGCCACACATACGACTACGTGGATCGTGGCTATGAGCTCCGGGTGCGAGGAAACTCCAACGCCGAGCCCGGCCTCACCCGAATGTTCGGCGAGTGGACGGCTGGGTTATCGTCCTCGCAGGTGCCAGCCGACGATGAGGTGTTGAATGTTTGAATCGGAAGAGATTACCAAGACGATCCATGCGATCATGACCGGGTTCCCGGACCGGGCAATCAACATCGTCGAGACCTCGACCAATCTTGACGAAGATGAGCGGGAGATCCTGCGTAAGGCGATAGCGGATCCGCCTAGTGATACAGGAGTCCTGGGGGCAATTGGCGACGCGCTCCGAGTTGCGCAGGCCGACAAGATCGTCGTCAACGAGGTCTATCGTGCCGCATTCTATAATTCTGACGCCTGGCAGTCTCTCGTCGACGACCCATTCTTTGCCTTCTTCTCCGCGAACAAGGCCGGTCATGTTCTGGACAAGTGGATCCATTACTTTCCTATCTATACCCGGCATCTGACGCCTTTCGCGGCTCGCCCGGTGTCGGTGCTGGAGATCGGGGTCTACCGCGGGGGGTCCATGCGGATGTGGTCGCGGTTCTTCGGGCCGGAGGCCCACCTTGTCGGCGTAGACATCGACCCGGTCGCGGTGATCGCCGCCGGGGACCGCTACACGGTCGTGATTGCGGATCAAGCAGACCCCGACGCCATGCGCAAGGTCGCTGAAGAACATGGTCCTTTTGACGTCATCATCGATGACGGTGGTCACAGCATGGTTCAGCAGATCACCTCGATCGAGACACTTTTCCCGATGCTGAACGAGGGTGGCGTCTATCTGGTCGAGGACTGCCACACCTCCTACTGGGACGAGTACGACGGCGGACGAGGCCGTGAAGGCACGTTCATTGAGTGGGTCAAGACGCGCCTGGACGACTTGCACGGCTACCACCAGAAAGATGGCGTCGAGCCCGTGTGGACCCGGCAGGTCGATGGCATTCACGTCTACGACAGCGTCGTCGTCCTGGACAAGCAGACGCGGTTCGCCCCGTTCGCCGAGCAGAACGGGGGCGCGGACTTTGTGTACACCTCACGTCTGCACTCGTCTATCTCCTCCGAGCTCGTCGCCACTCGTCAAGCAGCACTGGATGAGCGCGACCATGCGGTCACCACAGTTGCGGAGCTGGTTCCGCGCCTCGCCTCGGCGGAGTCGGCTCTCGACGACTCCAGGAGCCACATCCACGAGATGCGCAATACGTTGTCCTGGCGGGTTACTGCACCATTGCGGCGACTCCGCCGTTGGCGCTGAGACCGGCTGGATCGCCCTGATGCTTACCCACTCCTTGGTGCGCTCCACCATGTCCCAAGTCAGGGTGGAGCGGGCCCCGCACGACGAGCCCTCACGTGGTCGGATAGCGGTGATTGCCCAGTTCTCGGCGCAGAATCGTGTCTCACGATCACTGAACACGATGATTGCCGAGCTCTTGGGCATGGGCTATCGCGTCGTCGTCTCATCGTCGTCTCAGTCGCCCTCGGAGCTGGTTTTCGCCGAGTCGGTTCACGATAACGTGACCGTTCTTCGGAGGCCGAATGTCGGCTACGACTTTGGTTCATGGACCTGTGCGCTGGCCTGGGATGCCGACATATCGCACGCCGAAGATGTCGTATTGCTCAACGACAGCCTGCTCGGTCCGTTCTGCAGCCTTGACAAGGTGCTTACCGGCTTCCATGCTTCGACCGCTGACGTCTATGGGCTCACCGACACGACCCAGTTTGGCTACCACCTGCAAAGCTATTTCCTTGGGTTCAGGAACGGCGTTCTTGACGAACAGCCCGTGCGGCGGTTCTGGAGGGGCATTCGCGACGAGAGCGACAAGCAGAAAGTCATTCACAGGAATGAGATCGGGTTCAGCCGAATGCTTCGCAGCGAGGGTTTCGTCTGCGAGGCGGCCTTTCCATACTGGCAGTCGGTGAATCCTGGGGAGAACCCGACGATCCTGGGCTGGGAGAAGCTGCTCGAGCTCGGTTTTCCCTTCGTGAAGCGCGAGATCGTGCGGACGCCGGAGGTCGCGCCCCAGGGCGATCGCGTGCCGGGCGTGCTTCGACGCAAGTTCGGCGTCGAGATCAAGGAGTGGCTGTGATGCGACGGGTGACAATTGCTGCCGTTCGGCGGCGGCTGTCCCATTACCGGGCGGTCGTCGCGCCTCGCCGAAGGCTGCGGAGGGTTCTTGGCCGACCCGCGCGCTCCGTCATCGGGCCTGTCGCTGCGGTGGCATCACCCGCAGACTTCGGGGCGTGGCTCAACCGGATCGGCGGGCGCAACGTCGCCGGGCACCCCGAAACCTGGAAGGTGCGCGCTGACCTTCCTTTGACCTCACCGGCCAGGGTCGCCGCCGTGGTCCATGTCTACTACCCCGAGCTTCTCCCGGAGATCTTGCAGAACCTCGAGAGCATCCCGGTCGAGTTCGACCTGCTGATCACCAACGCCTCAGGCCGCAAGGTCACCGTCGAGCCAGGGCGCATCGAGCTGCTGCGTCACGTCCGGGTGCTGGATGTCGCCAACCATGGACGCGACATACTGCCGCTGGTCTCGCTGGTCAACGCGGGGTTGCTCGATCCTTACCAGCTGATCGTCAAGGTCCACACCAAGGAGAGCGCCTGGCGGGCGCAGCACGATCTTGGTGGATCCGGCGCCCAATGGCGTGGTGAGCTGCTCGGGGGTCTGCTGGGGAGCCGCGAGAACGTGGAACGCATCCTGGCAGCGTTCGCCGAACGCCCTGAGCTCGGCGTCCTGACCAGCGACGGCAGCGTGCTGGGACCTCAGTACTGGGGTGACAACCAGGCCACTACCCATACCCTTATGCGCCGGCTGGAGCTCGGCTTTGACGAGGCGAGTCTGCGTTTCCCTGCCGGTTCGATGTACTGGATCCGGGGATTCCTGCTGCAAGGACTTCGGGCGATGAACCTGAGCGCTGCCGACTTCGAGAAAGAGGCCGGTCAGGTCAATGCGACCACCGCGCATGCGCTCGAGCGGATGGTCGGCCTGCTCACCGCCGAGGCCGGGCAGAGCGTGGAGGAGGTCGGCACAGCCCTTTCCGCGGCCCCGGCGAGCGAGACCTGGCAACGCTTCCGGCCTGAGTCGGCGCAGCCCTCCAGGGCTCGGGTGCTTCCCTTCTACCTGCCCCAGTTCCATCCCATCCCGGAGAACGACCGCTGGTGGGGGACCGGGTTCACCGAGTGGACCAACGTTGCTGCGGCCCGCCCGGTCTACGCCGGCCACCATCAGCCCAAGGTCTCCCGCGACATGGGCTTCTACGACCTTCGGCTGGACCTGGTCCGGGAGCAGCAGGTCGACCTGGCCCGCAAGCACGGCGTCTCCGGGTTCATGTACTACTACTACTGGTTCGCCGGCAAGCGGATGCTGCAGCTGCCGATCGAGCATCTCGCGGCCTCCGACGGTGACTTCCCGTTCTGCATCATGTGGGCCAACGAGAACTGGACGCGCCGATGGGACGGTCGATCGCACGACATCCTGGTCGGCCAGGACTATGACCAGGTCCCGGCCGAGACATTCATCGACGATATCCTTCCGTTCCTGCGGGACCCCCGCTATCTCAAAGTTGACGGAAAGCCTCTGCTGTCGGTCTACCGCCCGGGTCAGATGGCTGACTTCCCAGCCGTGGTCAAGACCTGGCGCAAGCGGGCCGCTGAGCACGACCTGGAGATCTATGTGGTCAGCGTGGATGTGGCCAAGGAGTTCGATGCCCTCGAGGTGAGCGTCGCGGAGGCAGGGCTCGACGGGCTGATGGGATTCCCGCCGCACAACTGTCTGTGGTCGTGGGTTCCTCACGAGGGGCTGGGAGTGGACCGCCGGTTCACCGGAAACCTGCTCAGCTACGGGGACATGGTCAAGGACGCCGAGAGGCGACTCTCCGACGGTGTCGAGGACGGGTCCTTCCCTGGTGTCATGGTGACCTTCGACAACACCGCTCGCCGGCAGTGGAACTCCGATCTGTGGTTCGGCGCGAACCCCTACACGTTCCGGCGTTGGCTCGCGGCCGCGGTGCGCGCCGTGGCCCATCGGGAGGACTCCGGACGCATCGTGTTCGTCAACGCCTGGAACGAGTGGGCCGAGGGCGCGGTGCTCGAGCCCAGCGACCGGTTCGGGTCCACCTACCTCTTGGCGGTGCGTGACGTCGTGCACTCCTAGATGACGTCGCCGGTGGTCTTTGTGCCTGTGTACGGTCAGCTCGACCTGACCAGGCGGGCGCTGCGCGCACTGGACGCGCACACGCCCGGCGACGTCCCTTTCCTCGTGGTCGACGACTGTGGACCGGATCGGGTTGTCGAGTCGTGGCTGGACGACGTCCTTCAGCCGTCCCGGGCGCGCCGGCTGATCGTCAATGCAGAGAACCTCGGCTTCGTGCGTTCGGCCAATGTGGCGTTCGCCCAGCGCGATGACCACGACGTGGTCGTGGTTAACAGCGACGTCGTCGTCTTCGCAGGGTGGCTGGCTCACCTGCGGGCGGCGGTAGGCGAAGGCGTCGCCAGCGTGACAGCGCTGAGCAACAACGGCTCCATCGCCACCGTGGCGGACCCGACGAAATACCCCTCTCCTGAAAGCCTGTCGGCGCTCGCGGCTCAAGCGGACGCGGCCCCAGCGCCTGCGTACGACATCCCTGTCGGTGTGGGCCACTGCATCTATCTTGCGAGCGAGGCGCTCGCTGACGTGGGCGTCTTCGACGAGGCATTCTCCCCCGGTTACGGCGAGGAGGTCGACTGGTCGATCCGGGCGCGTCGGCGTGGCTGGCGCCACATGGCCGCTCCCGGGGCCATAGTCTGGCACGATGCTGGAGCCAGTTTCGGCAGTCGGCGGATGCTGCGCCGGAAGCATGAGCTCCGGCTCGCCGTCCGTTATCCAAGCGAGTTCATTGGGCTGCGACTTGGGCGGCTGAAGTGACTCGACCAGGGAGACGACGAATATGAGGGGTTCACTGTGAGTCATCTTGGGCGGCGGGTTCTTCGGCGGGCTCTCAGGATCCGCACCAGACGGGTCAGAGTGGACCCCCTTGTTACTCAGCTCTCCAAGGCGGAAACCATTGCCGAGATGCCGGGCGTTGTCGATATCACTCAACGAACTCCACCAAACCCGCCTGCCCACATCCAGGAGCAGTTCGTCGGCGCCTCATACGAGGCCGCCTATGTTGAGGCCTTCAGCTTTGTGAACTTTGCCGCGAAATGGTCTGCAGACCAGGGCCGGGGTGCGCTGCCCACACTTGATCGCATCCTGGACTTCGGATCCGGCTGGGGGCGGATCACCCGCGTCCTGCTGACCCAGAACGTTCATCCACGGCACGTCTTCGTCGCGGATGTCGATCAGGATATGACCGCACTTGTCAACGTCTCTCTGCCGGGGATCACGGCCCTGACTGTGGACCCGATGCCGCCGACACTGCTGAAAGACGCGACATTTGACCTGGTGACCGCCTTCAGTGTCTTCTCGCATCTCTCGCCGGGAGCGCACGAAGCTTGGGCGCCCGAGTTCGGGCGCCTCGTCGTTGACGGAGGTCTGGTCGTGCTCACCGCCCTGGACCGCGTGTTCTTCGACCAGATCCAGGGGTCAAAGGACTCCGTGGACCGGGGCAAGGCGACCCCGGCAGCGGCCAGCCTTGCTGGCACCTTCCCGGACCTCGCAGCCGCAATCGCCACGTTTGACCAGGGCGGTATTGCCTACGCTGGAACCGGCGGGGGCGGCGTGCGCACTGGTGACTTCTATGGATGGGCTGCCGCGTCGAGGGCGTACATCGAGCGCACATGGGGCCCTGCGGGGTTCGATATCGTCGAATGGGTGCCTTCTGGCGTCATGTTCCAGCAAGCTGCGGTCGCACTGAGGCGACGCGCCCGCGAGTGAGTCCAGTCACGGTGCGCTGACGGTATGGGTTCGACAGGTTGCCTGCGATCTGGTGGACAACCTGCGAAGGTGAAGCCAATTGGTGCCGAAGCGCGTGGCGGTGCTTGACCATCGTCGAGGGCGATCCGACACTGCCAAGACCGCCCAATATCCAGACGTCAGGATCACC
>JBBRZV010000095.1:0-11130 GCA_038236365.1 Actinomycetales bacterium
GACCTCGGTGATCGCCCCGGCCGTGGCCGGACACAGGTCGGTGCGGTACTTCCCGTGTGTCGGGGCCAACCACTTACCGCCAATAAAGTTCTCATACCTCGGCTCGACCGTGACAATGCTTCCGGGCAGACCCGGTGCTACGTACTTCATGGTGTTTCTCCTTCAGGGATGCGTATCGCGCCTGGGAGGTAGGTAGCCGCCGCGGGGAATCCCCCGTATGTCAGCAAAAGTACCTATATCGACTCTCCACCCCCATACGGGTTCCGTCAACAGCAGGGGGAGACTGATGGGGTGAAGCTCACGCTCGACCTGCACGACATCCACAGCAAGGGCCCGGAGATCGACCGTGCTCTTCGCGCCATCATCGATGAGGCAGTCGCCAAGAAGGCGCCCCTGGTGGAGATCATCCCCGGAAAGGGCTCTGGCGCCCTGAAGAAGCATGTCCTGCGCTTCCTGCAGCAGAAGGAGATCAAGGCCCTCTACCACCGGGTCGAGAAGGACTCCGACAACTTCGGTCGCGTCTTTGTCCACTTCCGCTGGAAGTGAGCATGCACCGCTGAGTGCCGTTGACTGTCATCGGCAAATGGCGCTGACCTGCACATATCCCCAAATCGACAGGTGGGCAGCGTTGAACGTTTCTGGGTGTGCTGAGTACAAATTGAGTACTCGCTGAGGCGACCGGGGACCGGGCGACCTGGGCACTGGCCACCATCCGTGCCGGCCAACATCGGTCAGAGTTGCTGCTTACGGGAGTGAGCACAATGAGTGAAAAATTCGGAGGTCATTGACTGGGGTCGCTGCTGATCGTGATGGTCGCGTAAACCGTTGGTAATACTCACGAAACGTCGTTGAGGGTAACGGTGATTGAGTGCCGTCAACGGTCTCTTTATGTGCTGGCTGTGCACTGGACCCAACAAGGGCATCACATGACAACGGACCGCGGCCCGCTTGTACGGCTCCACACCCGCGACCATCTCCTTCTCTGCACTTGACGAGAGGGTCGGCACCGGACGGTCTGTCCCACTTGCCCACAGTGGGAGGGTGGGTATATGTTGTGGACAAGTCCCCAACAGACAGGAGCGTGCAGCGTGAGCAGGCTGATCGAGACCGACGCCCGTAGCCGGGTCGTGATCCCCGGTCACGCGAACCAACGTTTCCTGGCCCAGGAGAATGAGGACGGCTCCATCCTCCTTCAGCCCGCCAGCGTCGTGACGGATGCGCAGCTGGAGTATGACGGCGACCTCGAACTGCAGGCACTGCTCGCCCGCGCCTCGCAGTCGTCCACGGTTCGCAGGGCCCGTCAACGCCGGCCCGCGTGAGTGCCGACGACGCCTACTCCCAGGTCGCCGACAAGCAGCTCGACTCGCTGGAGGCCGGTCCCGACGCCAATCTCTACAACGCGGTACTGGACGCCTGCGAGCTGATCTTCCGCCTCCCCGCACAGGCGCAGTCCCGTTCCACCGCCATCACGACACCCGACGGCATCCGCTTCCGACTCCCCGTTGCTGGCCACCCGCCGTACAAGGTGTTCTGGTCCTCAGACGGACCGCAAATTGAAGCCGAGTTCCCTCACCCATAGGCACATAAGCTCGCCACCCCGGTCGTGGTTGCGGTGCGTCCCAGCCTCTGACGTCGACACCATCGTGCTGGCTTACCGCTCATCGAGTCGCGCGGGTTCACTCTCCGCGCCTAGGTGAGGAAGTCGCCCGCCGCTGATGAACGGACGTATGTGGCCCACGGGACCGTTGCGGCGTTCCACGTCTCTCGCGGCTGTTAGACGCAGGTCGCGAAGTCCGGATCGCTACTCACTCACGCCACAAGTTGGCACTCAAGGATCCCCGACCCCCTGCCCTTTGCGTGAGAGGCCACTTCCGCCGATCCATCAGGCATTATCTCCTGGCGGAAGCCGTTTCCCCGCTATGGCGCAGCGGCACGAAAGGGGTGAGCCGAATTCGGGCGCTGACGCCTACCGAGTCGACTGGTTTCGTAGGCGCCAGACTCCGGTGAGCTGCTTCGCGCGGCCTCGGCCTTGGCCGTAACCGCCTCGCGCGGGCTGCAGACGCGTTGACGGATCCAATGCATTGGCGTCGAACACGTCACCCGGCATCCGGAAATACGGTCTTGACCTTGCTGCCGGCTGCGTTCAGTCCTCGACTTGGGTTGCGAGATCCATGCCCCACTTCAGCGGATGGCGTGATCTGCCGCCGAATGGTGACAGCACCAGTACTCGCCCGTATCCGGCTGCCAGATCGGCATTCTCGCTTCTTCGGTAGCCGCCGTTGATGTTTCGGTTCTCGCCGATGCGGAAGGCGTCATCGCCGAGGTGCTGGCGGCGACGGCATCCACCAGGTCGATTCCGCTGTGCCGGTCGAATACGACCGGTTCGCGCGCCGTGGCAGTTGGCCATCGGCGCGGTGGCCGTCAGCAAGGAGCGGACAGCGATCGCTATGGCTGGGCCCATTGCTCTTGAGAACCGAATTCGCCTTCGGGCCAATTGAATTCGGCCGCGAGCATCACACAACTTGCCGTCGCGGTAGCCCGCGGTTGCAGAAAAACCTCGCGGGGAGGCGACCACACTCGCACCGTATTCCGCGCCGCCTCCAGCCCGGGGGACCTAATACCCGCGGCTTGTCCGTCGGCCGTAAACGGTGTTGGGTCTGGCCTACTTCAGCCGCACCGGGGGAGGGATGCGAGACCCGCACCGAGACATCCAACACTTCGGGCAGTTCTGTGTTCAGCTCGGCCAACAGGCCAGCTGGCTGCCGCTACATGTCCAGGCCGCCGTTGACCCCCCAGATCTGACCGGTGATGTACGCGGAGTTGTCCGCGGCTAGAAAGTGAACAACCCGGGCGATCTCCTCCGGCCGGCACAACCGGCCGAGGGGGATCTGCGCCTTGATCTTGTCCAGAACCTTCGCGGGGACGTTCTCAAGCATCTCGGTGGCCACGAACCCCGGTGTCACCGTGTTCACGGTCAGGCCGACGCCGGCGTCGTCGAGTTTGCCCGCCCGCGCAAGGAGGAAGGCCGCCTCCCTGGCCAGGGTCTTGGTCAGGCCCAGCATGCCGGCCTTGGACGCAGCGTAGTTGGCCTGACCGATGTTGCCCGTCTCACCGATGACAGAGGAGACGAAGATGATCCGACCGGTTCCTCGTTCGACCATGTGCTCCATTGCCGGCTGAGCCATGTAGAAGGACCCCGACAAGTTCACCGCAACGACTGTGTTCCACTCTTCCACTGACATCTTCATGGCCATCCTGTCGGCCGTGATCCCGGCGTTGTTGACCAGGATGTCGAGCCTGCCGTGCTGGTCGAGGACCTCTTGGACCACACGACGGCAGTCCTGCGGGTTGGACACGTTGCCGCGGTGGGTGGTCGCGCGCCCTTGCCCGGCGAAGTACTCCTCGAAGTCGGTGCGGAACTGTGTGGCTCGAAGGGCATTCGCGCTGTATCCGGCGGCAACCGACGCACCCTGACTGGCTAGGCTCCGGCAGATCGCGGCGCCGATGCCACGGGTCCCACCAGTGACCAGGGCCACCCGCCCGGTGAGCTTGCGGCCGGCCATGGCCGCGGATCCTTGGTCGGAGATCAAGTCGGCGGGGTTCATCTGCTCTCTCCAGGTGTTGATGATGGATCGATGGCATGGCAGCGGCTGTCGTTGAAGTATTAGAAGGGCCGGCGGCGCCTGTAGGTGGGCGCGACGGTCGTTCTGCCCCGACTGAGTGGCAGTGATGACGGTGGTTGCAGTATGGGTGGTTTACTCCCTGGTGGCTATCCACCTTTTGCGCAGCCTCGAACTTCGGCCGCGGCGCACAAAGTGCGGCCCGACTTAGGGCCTGATTTCGCAGGTGACGATCTGGCCAGAGCCCGTCCGCGCAATCAGGGGCACGACGCCCGTGCACCGCTGACAAGGACACAACCGGCGGTCGCCCCAGCGCTATCGCGAAGCCGGCTCACAAAGCAGCAAACTCCACGCCGCAGCCGGAGGCTGTCACCTGTTGGCGTTGATCCGCAATCACGTCGGCTGCGCTCAAACTGGCCGACGTTTACGATGGCGCCGGACGGTTGGTGACGCGGCGGCTCGTGTGTGCTGGGCGATCCGGCGCGAACGAACCTCGTCCCGGAGGTGCCATCGCGTGTTCGGGGTGGCCTGCGGGCTGGCGGCCAAAGTGATTTCGGTAGGGCGAAGTCGAGAAGGAAGGCGCTCACCGTGAAAGACGCCAGGGCAGAGGCAGTGCTGTAGATGGCTTCGAACGCAAGTTCCGCCGCGTTGAGGCGATGCTGGCTGCTGCGGCGCCGGCGAGGCAGCCTTGGTGAGTCAGCTCGAACTGGTCGATTACTATGACAGATGCCCTATTAATGGACATTTCGCTCTCTGCGTCCCCCGGAGGACCCGTGACCCACCGATCAGTTGACACCCATACCCTGCTGACCCCGGCTGAGGTCGCGGCACTATTCCGTGTCGACCCCAAGACAGTCACCCGGTGGGCCACGGCGGGGAAGCTCACTTCGGTGCGCACACTCGGTGGTCACCGCCGCTACCGCGAGTCGGAGATCCGCGCGCTGTTGAGTCCGAGGGTTTCGCCTGCTGATGCGGACCGGCTCGTTCCCGCCGAGTCGAGCCCTCGGTGAATTTTCGTCCGCGACCACCGCGTCATCGGCAAGAGATGAGAGCTCAAGCACGCTGCTATCAGCGTCGGTGCACATGTGGCGGTCGCACAGATCGCGTAGCCGCCGCATCGCTTGGGCGCAAGCGGGTGGGGTTCCGCTGATGAACAACGTCAGCTGGAGCCGCATGGGTGCGGGCTCGCTTTCCGGAGCCGGCACCCGCAGGGGCTGATCATGGCGCGTCCTCTGGTTTCACGGTGCGCCGACGCCCTGCTCCATCCGGGCGGCGCGTTGGGACTCTTCACGTTTCTGGCTCGCCGCTATGCGTCGCGCGGTGAGGCTCTACTCGGCCTCGAAGTCAGCCCACATCGAGGCCACCCGGGTCTGGGCAGCCTTCCTTCGCAGCTCCATCGAATCAGCGAGCTGGCTGGACTCCTGCTCCGCCCCCAACCCGAGGCCCGCGTCGACGGCCTCGGCGGCGGCCCGCGCCGAGCCGGTCAACACACCATCGGCTCGCACGTACACGGGGACAACGATTACCCCTCGCGGCTGAGCACGAACTCGCGGATCTGGTTGGAGTGCGCCATGCCATGGCTCTTGAGCACGTACAGCCCGCGGTTGCGTTCCCCGTTGTCCTGCATCGAGTCGTCGACACGGCAGGGCCCAAAGTCGCCAGCGAGGCCGGCGAGGTCTCGCCAGAAGAGATGGGCTACGCCGAGCGATTGATCCATAGCTGATGCTGCAGGCGGTCCTCTGAACCGATCAAGGACTTGGTGAGCTCGCCATCCTCAACCGCGACCCAAATGGCGCGGTGGAGCTCCAGGTCGGTCCTTCAGGTGATTTCGGTAAGCGACCCGTCCGTCACGGAGTAGACAAAGCCGCGCACCTGGTCCTTGTGCGGGATGAACGGGTTGGCCGCGATCCGCGCCAACGACTGCTTCACGTCTGCGGCTGGGTCGCGGAAGGACTCTGGTGCCCATCCGGGGCGCAGTCCGGTGTCGGCCTCGATCTGGGCTTTGAACTCGTCATCGGTGAACGTGAGCATGCCGCAGTCGGTGTGGTGGATGAGGATGATCTCGCGGGTGCCAAGGAGGCGTTGGCTGATGGCCAGGGATCGGATCTCGTCATCGGTGATAACTCCGCCAGCGTTGCGAATCACGTGGGCATCACCCTCGGAAAGGCCCAGCAGCCCGTAGGGGTTCAACCGTGCATCCATGCAGGCGACGATCGCCACGTGCCGCGCCGGTGGCATCGGCAGATGGCCCTTGTCAAAGGCGGCGGCTTAGCTGCTGGCGTTCTGGACCAGGTCATCGGTAACGCTCATCGGAGGTCCTCTCAAGGTCGACGATGACGGCGCCACTTCGCGAAGCCCGACAACGGCACCGGGACGACCTGTGCAGCGACGTATTTACGGGGAACACGGTTGCCGACGTGGTCATTCCTGCGAGATGCGCACAGGGTCTGCGACTGAGGCTGGTCCCGCGTGACGACGCGCTTGGCGAGCTTGATCTCGGATGGCCTGTTCCCCTGTTCTTCGTCGAAGGGTGTATCCGTCTTCAAGCCAGTTGGGCGAGAGCGCGCCCCCGCATGTGGATAGGCCAGGTATCGGCCGAGGCGTGGGCGGTCATCAGAGCGGCCGCCTGCAGGCGCGAGTGCACGCCAAGCTTGCTGAGGAGGTTCTGCACGTGGGTGTGGGCGGTACTCGGGTGCACGCCAAGCCGATCGGCAATCTGTTTGGTGCTCAGCCCATCCGTGATGGCGCGCAACACCTCCCACTCACGCTCGGTTACGAACTTGAGCACCCACAGAGGGTCGTCACTTTGCGCACGTGGGCGCAGGGCGTCGCGGAGCATAAGCGGATCCACAGCCAGGTGTCCCTGGAGCGCCAGCTCCAGCGCCTCGATGATGGCCGTTAAGGGCTTCTCCTTGCCGACGAAACCCTCAGCGCCCTGCGCGAGGGCGTCCGCCACCACACCCCTGTTCAGCGACCCTGACAGGATCACCACCTTGGTGTCGGCGCTCACTTCGTGGATCCCGCGGATTGCGCTGAGCCCGTTACCCTGAGGGAAGTCCACGTCGAGCAGGCAGGCATCCGGCTGGTGCCTGCGGGCGGCTTCCACCGCCTTCTCCGGGTCGGGGGCCGTCGCAACCACCGTGTGCCCGCAGTCGCTCAGTGCCATGCTCAGCGCATCAACGAGCACAATGTGGTCATCACAGAGCAGTAGCCTCATGAGGTTAGCGGCTTCGAGGTCAGGGCGGGCAGCACGATCCGCGCCACCATGCCCCCAGTCATGCCCGGCTTGAGCTCAAACTCGCCACCACAGGCGGAGACCAAGGCCCTGGTGATGGTCAGCCCAAGCGAGTTCTGGATGGGCACGTACCCAAGCCCGGGGCCGTCGTCGACAACCTTCATGATGACCTCGTGAACAGTTCGCCACACGTGAACTGTGACGTGCCCGCCGGGTCCGGCCGCACGCACCGCGTTGTCGACTACGCAACCGAGAGCACGGCTGAGTGCTACCGGAGGGACAACTGCCATGGCGCGTCCAGTGCTGATGAACCCGATGTCGCAGTCAGCTGTGTGCTTCGACCGCTGCACACAGGCCAAGGTGAGGTCGACGACGTCGACCCTTTCGGGAAGGTCTCCAGCGGCCCCACCAATCACGCCCTCGACCATGTCAGCCAACCACTGGGCCTGGTCGAGGATCCCGTCAAACCTGCGTCGAAGGTCTCCGCTCTCTGCACCAGCCAACAGCAGGATGGCCGAAAGGGGCTGGCGCAGGTCGTGACAGAGCGCCCGCACGGTGTCAACATTCTTGATCGCCGCTCGTCGTTCAATCCGACCGGGCCGCCCAGGGGCTGATCCTTCTTGCAAAAGTACAGCTGTCATGTGCTGTGCTCCCCACCAGGCAGACGCGTGAGACGCTCAGACTCAGAAGAAAGAGGCTCACACATGGCGACGACATCCCTACCGGATCCTGATCCAATTGAGACCAGATCATGCATAAACTGGTACCAAACCGTGACGAAGGCAACCGTAGAACCCTGATCCCACGCGAACAATGGTCATTCGTGACTAGCCACCCATTTTGGCTATGGGCAACGTCGGCTCGCGGCGGCCGGCCATCGGCTAGCTCACAACCCTTCGCGACATTCCGTAGAGCGCGAGCTTTCGCTGATGGTCAGGAAACCCGAATGAACGCGTCACCCGTTTGCCCACTTGCGGGGGATGGTCACTTGGTTGGATAGAGGGATCGGACAGTCATCAAGCTGCTGGTCCTCGCTAGCGCCACCTGCGTGACGCAGTGGTCGTAAGCCCAAAACGGTTCAGTTAGATCGACAGGATGGAGGTGGTTGGGAGGTTTGCTACCGGTCGGCGAGCCGCGCGCATTTGAAGGTACTTGGCATCTTGCCTTGATGGCCGCGGTGCGGTCGGTCGTTGTCGCGGAGGGCTCAAGGGGTGAAAGACGACGCACCCACCCACCGCGGTCGTCGGAGGACGGTGCCCCCTGGGATGAGCGAAGGTGGGTGATCGGGCGCCGCAGTACTGCGCGGGGTCCGCGTTGGTCGGTCCCGCGCTCTTCAGAGGCGAGCCTGACTTCCCAGGAGCGAACGTGGCCCACGCCAGTTCCCTCGGCGGTCTGGGCGACCTCGACCGTTGTGCCGGTCAGCTGAGCTCTCGTGTCGTGGATCTCAAGCTCAGAGGAGAACCACAACGGGCCTAAATGAACGCTATTGGTCTTAGGGCCATCGTCTGATAGCGCAGGTACCCGACAGTCCGTCACAGTTACTGCGGTAGAGATTCAGCTAGCTGAGGAAAACCGGCATGGGAGATCAAAGGTCGACGTCACCGGACCGTGCCTCGCATTGGAGACCGAGGGTCCGGCGGCACCCTCCAGCACCGACTACTACGCCCGCCCAGGTGCCGGGTGTCACCCAAGGACGAGTACTGAACGGAGAGACGGCCATGTGGAACAACGATGGAGCGCAGACGATCGTGGTTCCCTGGCGCAAGATCCGCGCCGCGCTACCCGCGGTCGCGTTGATCGGTGCGGGCATAACCTTCGCGGCACCGGTTGCCCCGCGCGACATTTTGAGCGCCGCCGTCTCGAAAAACTCCTCGGCGATCGTCGTGCCCCACACTGCGCTGACCATGCGGGCTGTCTTCGCGCCGACCCAACAGGATCCCTCCCCGGGGTCCGCACCGAAAACATCGGATCAGGCGCACCAGGGCAGCGTGCCCGCAAGCTCACCGGCAGCCTTGGTGTTGCCCGTAGGCACTGCGCCCGGCAGTTCGGGGGCTGTGGCTCTGGACAACAACGGCATCCCGGTGCGCGCCCTGCAGGCGTACCAAAAGGCCGCGACGTTGGTCGATGCGGCTGACGCCACCTGCCACATCGACTGGGCGCTGCTGGCCGCTATCGGGCGGGTCGAGAGCAACCACGCCCGCTTCGGTGGGAATCAGCTGGACTCGAATGGCGTCGCCCAACCGGGCATCATCGGCATCCCACTGGACGGTAGGAACGGGACCGCGCGGATCATGGACAGCGACCGGGGCAGGCTGGACCGCGACACGGTCTTCGACCGGGCCGTCGGCCCGATGCAGTTCATCCCCAGTACCTGGCGGGTCGTCGGCGTCGACGCTGACGGTGACGGGGTCAAGAACCCGCAGGACATGGCCGACGCCGCTACATCGACCGGGATCTACCTCTGCTCCGGCCCCGGGGACCTCAACCGCCCGAACGACCTGAGCGCGGCCATCATGCGCTACAACGCTTCAGACTCCTACGTGCGCACGGTGACCGCCATCGCCGACGCCTACCGACACGGAGTCCGCGCACTTCCGGCCTCCGATCTGCCCGCCGCCAACTCGGCCCCGACCACCTCGGATGCTGCCCAGGCAGCAACGGTCCGCGCCGTGCCGGTCAAAGCAGCCCCCGTCCCCGCACCGCGCGTCCCCGCACCGCCAGCCCCCTCTGCTGCCCCCGCGCCGCCAGCCCCCGCGCCGCCAGCCCCCGCGCCGCCAGCCCCCGCCGTCCCTGCTGCATTCGCTGGTCCCATCCCCGCCGGGCCCATCCCCGCCGGGCCCATCCCCGCCGGGCCCATCCCGGTCGCGCCAGCCCCCTCTGCCCCTGCTGGCCCCACCGCACCCGACGCATGCCTGCCCGTCTGAGCGGTGCCCGTCCCCCCCGCGACGGACCCCACGCTGCCCGCCCCCACGCTGCCCATCCCTCCGTTGCCCATCCCTCCGTTGCCCGTCCCCGCGTTGCCGGTCCCAGTTGCGCCAGCCCCAACTGGGGCGGTCCCGCCAAACGGGGATCCCACGCTGCCCGTCCCCGAGGTGCCCCTTCCCGGGCTGATCGTCACCGGCTCGACTCCGACGGTTGGCATCGGGTCCTCAGCGCCGCTAGCCCAGGAGATCTGCACCGCCGCATGATGAAAGGCTGGACAATGAACAGCATTGGTTACGCCAGCTTTCGCCCTGGTCTTTACCATGTAGCCGTCGGCAACGACAAGATCGGCACCGCGCGCGGAGACTCCGCCTTCGGCTTTGAGGCGTTTGCCCTCGACGGCAGACAGATCCGCGGCACGTTCGCCACACCCGAGCAAGCTGCCGAGGTGCTCGCCCTCGAGGTGTCCCTGAGTGGTCTTTGGTTAACGGCCTGATGGTCCGAAGGGCACGTTGTATCAGCTCAACTACCACTGCCACATCGACTACAACGGCCACAACGACGAGTACGAGACCTAGCCGTTCAGGGCCGCTGACCGACTGTCAGTGTGCTGTGCCGCCTGTGAGGTCGGCCGGTCGCCGTCTAGTAAAAGATGAACAGACTTACCTGAGCCGGATTGGGTGTGTACGACGATCGCCGTCTGCGACGGCCAAGGCCAGTTCGTAGGGCGTAGCGATTTCGCCTGGGAGTCACCGGATAGGACACGAACCGCTGCCGCGCTTCTGCCGCCCAAGTGCCTAGGTTCCCTCGTAGCCGCCAGGATCGATCTCATACAGCCGGCCGCACTATGTGGAACGCAGCAGCAGCATTTGAGTCCGTTCGCTGCTGGAGATTTGTGTCACGTGTCCGAAGAACATGTTTTCGTCGCTGGCGCAGTAGCCGCAGCCTCGGTCACCGCGATTTTCCGCGGGGACATCATTCACGTCTTGAGTCATATCCGCGCGCCGGCGAACGAGCTTCCTGACGACCTGCTCGCGTCGTAAGGGTGCCTTCCCAGAGATCGGCAAGCGGAAGAGCCCGGTAGCCGCAGGGAACCCAAGGTAAATCAAAGGGCGCACTCTTACCATCTGCTGCGTCGGCACTCGGGTCCGCCGTAGAGCGTCCGGCGCGTCCCATTTTTGTCCTTTCAGTTTGGACACGATGGAGGGAGTAACGGGTGCTGCAGCCAACAACGGTTTTACCTCGCGCTGAGCGGTTGCGGAGTGTTTCGGTGCCCAAGGCCGTTGCGGCGTTCCTGGTCGCCGGCCTGGTCGTCCTCACCGCCGTTGGTCTGGCGCTGGCGCTGGCGCTGCA
>JBBRZV010000096.1:0-11028 GCA_038236365.1 Actinomycetales bacterium
CGCCGTGAGATCGAGCCGATGATCTTCGCCTTCACGGGGGGCCGGTGGCTACTCGTCGCATGGTGCCGCCTTCGAGTCGACATCCGGTGGTTCAACTTGTCCCGGATCCAGGGCGCCACCGCAACCCGGCTCCCCTGCGCTGGCCACGACGTCAGCGAGATCGGCACCCCACCCGAACAAGCACGACCAGTCGGCGTCTGACCGGCACCCGGACAGTCCCGCAGACCGATCGCTTGCAGTGACGCCTCCCGCAACGTGTCTAGACGGTGGTGCCCCGGCATCTCTCGGAGACCGTTCTCCGCTATGGGACATCAATGGGAACTCCCAGCCGACCAGCCGTAGATCAGCGGGTTGCTTCACGCGGTCTCAGCTTTGAAGCTTCCCGCGGCCACGGGGGCGACGGACCCGCCGACCCAGAGTCGCCCGTCAGGTTCGGGCCTGACTCGTATCGTGCTGGGTCGCCCGGTGTACTGGCCCTGGTGAAGGAGCAGCGGCTGGTCATCGGGACGGCCTTGGTGTCGCATGAGGTATCCGGCGGCCGGACCCGCGGCACTGCCGGTGGCGACATCCTCGACCCGGCCGGCGTTGTCCCAGGTGCGACCTTCCGGTCGCTCCGGGTCGAGCACGTAGACGAATTTGGCACCAACCTCCTGCAGGAGCGCCTCGAAGTCGGGGCTACAGATCCGTGCCTGCTCCAATCCGCCGGCGACCGGCACGATCAAATAGTCGAGGCCGGTGCTGACCACCTGCATCGGCAGCGCACGATGCAGCTGGTCTCGGGTCAGTCCCAGTGCTTCGCGTAGCGCCGTTGCCCGCTCTCCCGCTATCGTCGGCCCGAACTGTGGGACGCCCTGATCCATCTCAACATCGATCCACGTAGCCCCAGACCTGGTTCGGACTTCGATCGTTCGCTGGGCAACCCGCAAGGCCCACTGCCCGTCCTGCTGCCCCATGGTCAGCATTCCGTGAAGCACCGAAGCAGCACCCAGCACGGGATGGCCGGCGAAGTCCAGTTCCTCGTCCTCGGTGAAGATCCGCAGCGTGGCCGACATTTCGTCAAGGTCCACTTCCGTCAGGAACACGCTCTCGAACTGGCGCATCTCCCGCGTGACGGCTTGCATCAGCTCTGCTGAGAGCTCCTCCGCGTCGAGAACCACGACAAGACCGTTTCCCTGAAAGGCCCGCCGGCTGAACACGTCGACATGTTGGTACTCGAGTGTGATCACGAAACGATTCTATGAAGGCTTCGATGACGGCAGGCGCCTCATCGGCGGTCTCCGGGAATCTCATGCGGTGGAGCGGCCGTGTAACACCAGTGACCATGCAAGACAGACGAACGCGGACGTGGAGGTGATGGTGCGGGCGAGGTTCCATGCTGCCCAGCGGGCTTCGTGGAACTGTTCCCGGACCTGTGCAAGGTCGCGGATGTGGTCGGGGTCGCCGGCTGCTTTGAGCGCGTCGTTGAGGGGCACGTTGACAACGATCGTTGCAATGAACGCGAACAGGTACAGGACGAGGGCGGCGAGGATCCACGGCAGCGCCGGCCGGTTCAGGTTGGCTGCTGCCGCCGCCAGGGTGAGCACCAGCGAACCGAGGAACGCCCCGGCCATGAACCAGGGGTTGATGATCGCCCGGTCCAGGGCTTGGAACGCGGCGATGAAAGTATGGTCGTCGGTGCTCTTCAGGCCCGGCATGATGGTGTGGGCGTAAAGCGCGAATGTCCCGGCGACCAGGCCCATCGTGATGGTGGCGCCAAGCAACGCAATGCCGCGCACTATTTCGCTGCTCATCACACGCTCCAGGCCTACGGACTTGTCCGTACTCTTCACCCGGCCACGATAGCGGGCCGGCGATCAGATCCGCTCGTAGCGGCGCGGCGCCGGGGCCGGCTGGCAGACCGCTGCCCGAGTCCGGATGCAGAAGCGCGAGCACGTGCCACGTCAGTTTCGTCAGTGCTGCCAACTGATTGGTGAACATGCCATCGAAGTCCAGCGCGCCACATGCAGCTCAGGTGGTGCGAGAACCGGCTCAGTTCCCACGAGACTGCTTTTCCAAGGGCTACCGAACTGGCGCCGTGGAAGCCAGGTGGTTGGAAAACGGGGTCGCTGGTGGTGGCTTTGTCCTGATCGAAACAGCTCCTCGTTTGGCGAACCTCCGCGGCACCAAGCCAGGCTTCGGCGCCGGGAATGTCCCCGATGCTCACAGGCTCAACCGGGCGGGCAGTCAAGCGCCGATCCGAGGTGGCTGAGCGCACGGTGTCAATCTGGGCCGGAATTACGCTTCCTTGTCGCGGTTGTGCCACGGACAACAGCTTCATCGTCAGCCCGCCAGCTCACTGTCATCGGCTACCAGAGGGAGTCCCGTCAGCGGAACCGAATACGGACGCTTGGGTACCGGTCTCGACCCGCCGTCGGCCTGATCTTCGTCTCGCAACGGGATCCGCGTGTGAAACGTGGATGGCTACTTTGTTCGCTGCGGGTTCGGAATCCTCCCGTAGCCACCGTCGCTACTGCGACGGTGGCATCTACCGGATATGCCTGCGGGATTGGGCGTGCATGGCAGTTGCCTGAGAGAGTGCCGAGATGACCGGGCGAGGTCGGAGTGAATCTCGTGGTCGTCGGTCTGACGTGCCCAGGCCTCGTCCCCGGTGGTCGCGGTCGACGTACCCGTCACACAACCAGGCAAAGGTCGCATAGTCGGTCGCGACCCGTGCGTAGGCAACCTGGCCGCCGTCACCGGCGAAGGCGCCGAAGTTAAGGAGTGTTGCGCCGCGATATCGACGGTCTCGCGGCTGCGTCCCAGCGCCCAGAAGGCGTCGGTGGACAGCCATCGATGGACCCGATCAAGGTACATACGTTTGGTAGATTGCCAGCCATGTCTACGAGCGTTACACCGTCCCCGACCTTCGCCGAACTTCTTTCCGCTCAGGTGCGCAACGAGTTCACCGCCAGCCAGCAGTACATCGCGATCGCCATCTGGTTCGATGCACACGATCTGCCACGATTGGCCGCGCACTTCTACCGGCAATCAGTCGAGGAACGAAACCACGCGATGATGATCGTGCGCTACACCCTGGACCGCGACTGGCCCGTGCAGATCCCCGGAGTCGACCAGGTCCGCAACACGTTCGAGAACCCCGTGGACCCGATCGAGTTGGCGCTTTCGCAGGAGAAGGCCGTTACCGCGCAGATCGAGGCCCTTTTCCGGGCTGCCAGGGCTGAGGACGACGCTCTGGGTGAGCAGTTCATGCTGTGGTTCCTCAAGGAGCAGATCGAGGAGGTTGCCACGGTGAACACACTCTTGTCGATCTCCACGCGCGCGGGCGACAACTGGTTCCAGATTGAGGATCACCTGGCTCGTGAGGCCGCTGGGGACGGTGGCGTGGACTCCGCAGCTCCCAATGCCGCCGGCGGCATCATCTAGCTTCAAACGCCCCATACAGCGGCTAAGGGGCGCCTCGGTGGCTTAGTGGCAGCGGCGGGCGCGGGAGTGATGTCGGCGTCGCCATCGTGACCAGTCAAGGATCGGTGACCGGTCGACGATCCGCTTTGGGGACGGCGGAAACTACGGGACATGTCGATGAGCGTGCGCTCACTCCGCCGTAAGGGGCTAGCGTCACAGCACCCAGTAGGACGCAGTCGGCCGACATCGACAAACACGACCGCTCATAGCCGATGAGCGGACGTCCGCTCAACGGGGTTATGCGGGTGATATTTCGGACATGGGGGTGACGACTGCAACCTTGCCGAACCAGGGCATCGCCTGTGTGCACACCCGCAATCAGCTCGACGATTGCCGGCTTGAGCTTGAGAAGATCAACGCCGACCGCACAGACCCGCAGCTGCAGTCGCGACATCACACTGCTGGGCGGGAGGACGATGGACGCCGCCATAGCAGTCCAACTCGTCACACATGCGAAGTTCGTGACCAACCGGCCGATACAACATGGTGGCAAGATCACCGCAGGCTGCCTCGCAGCCACCGACCAGGTCCACCTCGCACAGGCGGTCGAGCCCCTCCATGGGCTTGACCGCGTTTCCATACCCCGACCAGAGCAAAGGACAGGACGGCAAGCCAGCATGTCCCAATACGGACCCGGTGACATCAACCAACTGCCACGTGCAAGAAAGCGAACCAGTGGGTGCACCTGCTCTGGGCTGAGCCCCTCGCTCTACCCGTCGCGGCAGTTCTCGTTGTGTTAGGAAGCCTCCACCGTTGTGGTCTGGGCCAGTGCAACGGGGGCGGGTTCGGCCACAAGCCGAGTGAGCCCATGCAGTCTGTGCTCCTCTTCTTTGGCTCAGCGTTAGCCCTCGCATTTCCCCTCGCGATCGTCCCATGGGCGCGACGCAGCATCCGGTTTGCGGTTGCTGCTGGGATCGCCGCACTATGGTTCGCCTACTGCTGGACCCAAGTCAGGTGAACCGGCCTGATCGGTATTTGCCAGGGCCCCTGGACCCTTGGAATGACCAAGACTGGAACCAGTTGGTATGGGTCTCTGGGCGAGGCGATTCCCAGGCACGCTGCGCTCTAACAAGTCGGGCATTCTCAACGTCCGCTCGTGCCGCTGACGGGGCGCTGTGAGTGGTAACTAACGCGGCTCGGTAGGGGCAGGTGTTTAGGAGCCAGTAGAGTGCCAGCATCCACAAGACTGGGAGGATCACCATGCTTACGTCGAAGACGGCTCGGTGGATCATGTGGCTGTTCCTGGCGTGGCTGCTCCTCACTGCTTGCACCATGGGGTACCCGTACGCGGTGGCATTTTCGGTTTCCACAAGCCCTCTTACGGTTGGTGCCGCGCTCGGGTCCTCGGGTTTGATCGTGTGTGGCGCCGTTGTGTTCGCTCGGGTTGTGACTTGGCCGCTGCGCCGTTATCGCTCGCGGGCCGACATTTTGACAGACTCGCCCCGCGTCATCTGAAAGCACTCAAATGCCACATTTCGCGCGGGGTGACCTGTGCTCCCTGAGGCCGCGTAGGTGGTGACGTGGCCGGTGCTTTGCAACGGAACCGTCCCGCTCGCCGATCGTCGTGCGGGGGCGTGGCCCTGGTGATCGCGGGTCCTTTGCGGCATCCTGGCCCGGCGTTGGCGATTCGAAAGGCCCGTCCTCAAGACGACACCATTCTCAGACGGGTGGACGCAGCCCCGTGGACCGCTGACGTCTCGCCCGGCCCTGCCCCGCCTGTCGGTACCGCGTTCTTCTCTGAGCGGACGCGGCCCGAGGACGTGCTCGTTGCCGAGGTTGAGGGTGTCGTCGTCGGATACACGAAGCTCAGTCAGTCGATCGCGCTCCCGTCGCACGATCATGTGCTGACTCTCAACGGGCTGGCAGTTGATCCGCAACGACATCGCCGCGGTGCCGTCGCCGGCTCGTCGAGGCGGCCATACAGGAGGCAGAGGGCCGCGGCGCACAGAAGTTATGCCTCCGCGTCCTGGGTTCCAACACCAGCGCCCGGTTGCTGTACGAAGCCAGCGGCTTCGTCGTCGAGGGCATCCTTCGAGCGGAGTTCCTCCTTAACGGCCCCTACGTCGACGGCGTCCTCATGGCTCGCCAGCTCACCCCTGAGCAGTAGTCGCATCCCGCAGGCCGATCCCGCCACGGGACGACCGAGATGAGGGCGAGCAGCGTCCGGAGTCGTTGACCAGGCGAATCAGCGATTCGTTCCTGATTACGGCTGCGCCCGGTCTGGTTCGATGACCTTGAGGATCGCGTCTACGTCTTCGCTGCCCCACCCGTGGCTGTGCGCCGCCGCCAGTTGGGAGAGTCCGGCGGCGCCAAGGGGGACCGGAAGTCCTCTCCGCGCGGCCACGTCGACTGCCAGGCGCACGTCTTTCAAGGCCAGGTCGACGGCGAAGCGGGTGCCGAAGTCGCCGTTGATCATGAGCGGCAACCTGATGTCGGCTTGGTAGGACCAGGCGCCCGTGTCACGCAGCGCATCGACGAAGGCGTCGTCGCCGACATCGCATCGTCGACACAGCGCGTAACCCTCAGCCAGCACCGCCAGGTTGGCCATGCCGATCATGTTCGAGGCGATTTTGAAGGTGGTCGCCGCTTCGACCGTGCCGAGGTAGTGGATGCCGTCGCCGATGCAGGCGAAGACCGGTGCCAGTTCGTCGAGAAGGTCCTTGTGACACCCGACGAACAGCGGCAGCGTGCCGGCCTCTGCCTGAGCGGGGCCTTTGCCGAGCGGGCAGGCTACAAATCGCCGGCCGGCAGCGGTGAGCAGGTCTTCCAGCTTTCGGCTGGTGTCGGGGTCGATGGTGGAGACGTCCATCCAGATCGCTTCTGGAGCCGAGGCCTCCAGGTTGTCGTGGACCACGGAGTAGACCGTCTCGGGCAGTGGCAGGCTGGTGATCACGAGATCGGCGCCTGCCACCGCCTCGGGGACCGACGCGGCCGGCTGCGCGCCGGCCTCGACGCAGCGTTGTACCCGGTCAGGGTTGAAGTCGAAGACCGTCACCGACAGGGAGCCGTCGGCTGCGAGGTTCCGGGCGATCCCGCCGCCCATCATGCCGGCGCCGATCACTGCGATTGAGTGGATCATGTCGTGAGCCTTTCTGTTGTTGTGCTAGAGGGTCAGTACACCCTGGATCACCGTTGCTAGGGACCCGATGCAGGCGATGGCGAAGACGGCCTTCTTCGCGATGGCTTCGTTGATGGTGGTGCTGAGGCGGTTGCCGATGACGATGCCTGCCACCGAGGAGCCGGCCGCGACCGCCCATCCTGCCGCCGGGAGGTCGGGGACTCCCCGGGCGAGCAGGGACAAGAGGTTTAGTCCGGCGAAGTACAGCTGGACGGTGGCCAGGTATTCCCGGTAGTCCCAGTCGGTGGAGTTGGCGTAGATGACGATGGGCGGCCCGCCCACCCCTGCGGTCACGTTCATGAATCCGGAGAGGGCGCCGGCGATTCCGGTGCCCCGCGCTCCCACAAAGAGGCTGCTTTTGCGCAGGAATACGATGGAGGCCAAGGCTGCGAAGGTCAACGTGCCAAGAAGGATTTCGAGCCAGCTGGCCGGCAGCGCCTTTGCGA
Source organism: Actinomycetales bacterium (assembly GCA_038236365.1). GTDB lineage: Bacteria > Actinomycetota > Actinomycetes > Actinomycetales > Dermatophilaceae > UBA4719. The sequence goes on from JBBRZV010000096.1 coordinate 7,027, forward strand.
TCAGTGTCCCGGGGACCAGCCCGATGCAAGAGGTCGCCAGCAGCAAGATCGCCAGGCGGATGTTGACGTCGGACCACAGGGTGATCGCACTGGCCAGGCACACCCCGAGCCCGACCACCTGGAGGGTCTGGACGCCGGTCACGCTGCCCAGGATGAGTATCAGGAAGGGGGAAGCGACCAGGGCCAACCCCATTCCGGTGACACGCTGGGTGAGGGAGCCGAAGAACAAGACGACGCCGGCCCCGACGAGTGTGATCATGCCCATCAGAACTCCGGGGGCGATCCTGACGCCAGCGGCGCTCTGGCACCGAGGGGAAGGTCGCGAGGGCGGCGGGGATCACCCATGGCGGACGATTTCGGCGATGCTTGCGGGACCGTCGAACCCCTCGAGGCGCTCGATCGCCGTCTGGGACACCTCACCCCACGCGTGCACGGTCCACGGCTGCCCGAGAAGGTCGTCGGTGTTTCGGGTCTCTGGGGTGACCTCGACGCGTGGCACGACGGCGCCGGAGCGGACGAAGACCGGCATCTCCTCGATCGAGACCTGACGCTCGATGAACGTCGGGCCTTCGAAGCGCTCGTCGGTGAAGAAGTCGTACCAGGTTCCGGCCGGCAGGTAGATCGTCCTGGTCACCGGCGCCATCCTGTCGTCCATCACCGGCGCGACCAGGATGTCGGCGCCGAGCAGGTACTCGTCGTCGACGTCGAGGGCGACCCGGTCCTGCGGGTATTGAAGGCACAGCGGGCGGATAAACGGGATCCCGTCGGTCTCTACCTCGCGGCCGACCTGCCACAGGTAGGGCAGCAGGGAGTAGCGCAGCCGGATCCAGTCGCGGCAGACGCGAAGCGCGTCCGGCCCGAACTCCCACGGTTCCCGGGGCCGCAGGCCGTGAGCTCTCATCAGGGGCGAGAGGGCGCCGAACTGGGTCCAGCGGATGTACAGCCCGGGGGTGAGCTCCGGACCGTAGAAGCCGCCGATGTCATGGCTCCAGTAGCCCGGCGCGCAGGTCGCGTATGACAGGCCGCCCCGCAGCGTAGCCTGCATCCCCACCACGGTGGACTCGGCGTCGCCGCCCCACTGGCCCGGGTAGCGCTGGGAGCCGGCCCAGCCGCTGCGCCCCCACACCAGCGGTGTGCGCCTGGTGAGTTTGCCGATGATGTCGGAGAACAAGCCGTTGTAGCGCAGCGGGTACAGGTTGTGGATGTAGTTGCCGGGCGTCCCGTCAGCGGCGGCGGCCCCTTCGGGGCAGCCTTCGCCGAAGTCGGTTTTGATGACGGCCAGGCCGTCGTCGAAGAATGGCCGTTGTTTGTCCATGATCCACGCGGCGGTGGCCGGGTTAGTGACGTCGAACAGGGCCCGCACCCGCCCGTCGGGGGTCGGAGTGCCCTGGATCTCGGCCAGCTGGCCGTCCGGCATCCGCAGCAGGTGACCGCCCTCTTCGGCTTCTTCAAACATTGGCGAGGCCGGGTCGAGGTAGGGCAGCTGCCACATCGACAGCCGGAACCCGAGTGAGCGCAGGTCTTCGATGAAGGTGCGGCGGTCGCCGAAGCGGTCGCTGTTCCAGATGAAGTCGGTGTTCAGGCGGTCGACGATCAGCCAGTCCGGGTCGAGGTGGAGAACGTCGGCTGGCACCTGGTGTTGGCGCATGGTGGCGCCGACGGCCCGCATCTCGGTGTCGCTGTGGTAGCGGCACCGTCCCATCCAGTACCCGAACGCCCACAACGGTGGCCGCTGGGCCCGGCCGGTCAGCTCCGTGTAGTCACCCAGCCGCTGTGTGAGGGTGGGTGCGGCGAACAGGATCACGTCCAGGCCGGCATCGTCCAGCGTGATCCCCAGCACGCTGGGCCGCCGGTGGCCGACGTCGGCGGTGAGGGTCGCGCCGGTGTTGACGAAGGCGGAATAGCCTGCGGTGGAGTGCCACAGGGGCACCGGCTTGTAGGTCAGGCCGGTGCCGGTCCCGAGCGCGTCGTTGACCTTAAGGACGAGCTCCTGCCCGCTCTTCTCGAATCGGGAGAACTGCTCGCCGAAGCCGAAGATCTTCTCGCCGACGCCCATCTCGAGGTTGAGGTTGATCCTGCCGCCCTGCACGATCACCGGCGGCGCCATCGGGAAGCCGGCCACCTGGCGGAGCCGTTCCCCGGTCCTCAGCAGCTGGACCTCATCGCGGTACAGAGCCAGGGTCAGGGGCGCCTTGCCGATCCGCAGCGTGCATCCGGTCAGGCGGACCTCCAGCGCGTCGCCGGTGTCCCGCAGCTCGGTGTCTCGGACGCCGTTGGTCGCAGCGACCATGATGCCGGGCCACACGTCGGATTCACGCCACATCTGGTGCTCGGCTGGGGCAATCGACACCCGGACGGTCTGCGGCCCGAGCGTCACGACCCGACACCGGTACTCGATCTGGTCGAGGCCGGGAAGCTGCAGGTCCTTGGGCAGGTTCGGCATCGTGGTCTCGATGCCTTGCTTTTCTGCAGGCTCACCGGTCAACCAGCCGGGTGTGCCCGGAAGCGACTTCGCTACCATGCCGGTCACCAGGAATTCGACGCCATGATCGGTCTCGGTGACGTTGCTGACGTACTTGAGAAGGTAGGGCTCGGTCTCGGCGGCGATCATTCCTTGTCCAACCAAGTTCCAGTCAGATCAGTGGCTCCGGTGATGTCACCGGCTTCCACGCGTTTGCGCTGATCTTTCAGTTCCTGCTGAATTTCCACACAATGCTCGTCGGTCAGGTTGTAGATGAACCAGATGGACGCGATCGCGAGAACACACATGACCAATGGGTAGAGGTACATCAGTGCCCGAATGCCGAACAGGGTGGTTTCGGACTGGTGGACCGCGTTGGGAACGTAGGCGACCAGGGCCAGCACCACGCCGGGAACGAAGCCAGCGATCGCTTGGGACATCTTGCGGAACCAGGTGAACGCCGAGTAGGTGAGCGCTTCGGTGCGGATGCCGGACTTCCACTGCCCGTATTCGACGGTGTCGGCCACCATGGCCCAGTTCAGGCTGTTGGGTAGCGCGCTGCCGAAGAAGGTGAAGCACGACAAGACCACCAGCGACACGGTGTCATGGACCACGAAGAAGGCGAGGAAGTCGGCGACGAACCAGATGCCACACCCGAGGATGTAGGTCAGACGCTTGCCGATGCGCTTGGTCAGCCAGGGGGTTACTGCGACCCCGGGGAACACGCAGGCGATGGCGAACAGGCCGATGAATGACAGTGCCGTGGTGCTGCCCAGGTTGTACTGGGTGAAGAACACCTGCACCGCCAGACGCACGTTGAAGGCGGAGAAGATGGCCAGGTTCGCAGCGCACAGGCCCAGTAGCGGCCGGTTGGAGAGCAGCTGGCGGTACTGCTTGGACAGCGGTGCCCGGGTGGCTTTCGCTTCACCCTGTGAGGTGCCCGCGAATCGTTCCTTGACGTTGGCGTACATCACGTAGATCATCACCGTCCCGCCGATGGCCATCACAATGGCGGCGGTGGTGTAGCCCTGGGTCTTGTCGTCGAAGGCGTTCACGATCGGGAAGAACAACACCGTCGAGATCAGCAGGCCGAGCGTGCCACCACCCTGGCGCAGCGAGGACAGCACTGCGCGTTCCTGCAGGTTCCGGGTGATGGCCGGCACCAGCGCGCCGTAGGGAATGTTCGCGAGCGAGTAGATGGAGCCGAACACCATGTAGATGGCGAAGGCCCAGATGGTGCGGCCGGTCAGGGAGAAGTTGGGCACCTGGAACGTCGCGATCGTTGTCAGTGCCAGCGGGATGGTTGCGTAGAAGATGAACGCGCGGTACTTGCCGCGTTTGCCGATCTTGGTGCGGTTGTCCACCCAGGTGCCAATGGCGACGTCGGCGAAGGCGTCCCAGATCTTGGCGACGAGGAAGACGGTGCCCGCGATGGCGGGGTTGATCCCGAGCGCGTCGGTGAAGAACTTCAGCAGGTACAGCTGCCCCACGTCGAACAGCAGGTTGAATCCGACGTCGCCGGAACCGTAGCCGAGCTTCTC
>JBBRZV010000097.1:0-10684 GCA_038236365.1 Actinomycetales bacterium
CTTCCCAAGCTGACAGTGCGGGTTCGATTCCCGTCACCCGCTCCATTCACAAAGATGTTGCAGGACAACGCAATTGGGCACCGTCTTATCCGTCGAGGCAGCGACCTTCGGCATCAGCAATCGACGGCGTGCCCCACGATGGGAACCCGAGGTGCGCGGCTTAACCTTCGCGGAATTGGATACCGAACCCGCCCCGCGGGTAGTGCCACTTCAGCGCCCCGGGCGCAGCTACCGCCAGGCAGGTGCCGCATTCAAGGCAGGCGGCGTATTCGACCGAGAGGGTCCCGTCGACCTCCTCGGTGTACACATGGGCCGCGCAGCAGGCAACCATGGCCTTCCCGCAACCGGTGGCCTTGACGACCTCCTGGTTGACCTCGATGTGGGACTCTTCCTCGTCGAGCTCGAAGCGGTTCCTCGCCAGAAGCTCGGGGACTGACAGTGGTCTCACAGTGCTCGTGCCCCCGCAATTCCGTCGCTGATGAGGTGTTTGATCTTCACCGGTGACTTCTTGAGTGCTGTGAACGCGACCTTCACAAGGTGCTCCCGGGGCTTGTCATCCAGGTTGAAGGCGCCGTACAGCACGTTGCCGAAGAGCTCGCCGTAGTCCTGGTACGTCCGCTTGATCTCAAAGAAGCCAGGCGCCTTGGCGTAGGTCTTCATGTCCTGTCCGGCGGGAGAGGCAAAGAATGCCTCGCGGTAGCCCGCCAGGCCGGCAGTGGAGGTGTCCTTGTGGTCCAGCGCGGAGCCGATGCCCGTGGCGGCAGCAACGGCCGAGGCGACCGCAAGGTCCATACCGCGGACGGTCAGGCCGGTGTTGAGCGTGAGCCCGGCGGCATCACCGACGACGACCAAGCCGTCCATGTCGATCTCGCCGACCATCGCCATACCGCCCTCAGCCACGAGGTGGCAGCCATACTCGGCGACCTCCCCGCCTTCGAGGTAGGGCGCGATGTAGGGGTGGGACAGGAAGTGGTCGAAGACGTCAGTGGCGACCTTTTCCTTGGCGGTCAGGTCGTCGAGGCGCAGAACCACCCCAACAGAGATCGAGTCGGTGTTGGTGTACATGAAGCCACCACCGCCGACTCCCTCGGTGCAGTCACCGACGACAGCGAACGCCGCGCCTTCGTCGCCGGTGAGGTTGAATCGTGACTCGATGGTCTCCCTCGGCATCTTGACCACGCATTTGACGCCGGTCGCGAGATGGTTCAGTGGCGGTTTTGTACGAAGCCCAACCTCCCGTGCGATGAAGGAGTTCACGCCGTCCGCGGCAACGACCACGTGGGCGCGCAGCTGGTCTTCGCCTGCCTGGACGCCGACGACGCGCTTGCCCGTTGCGCCCTCTTCGGTGAGCACGCGGTCAACGCGCACGCCCGACATGATGAAGACCCCGGCCTCTTCGCACCTCTCGGCCAGCCATGGGTCGAGCTTGGCGCGCAGCACCGTGACAGCGTTGACCGGGTCGGCCAGGCGTGCGTCCTTGTAGTCGATCCCGATCGAGCTCTCGGCGTTGAGGAAGTTGATGTAGTTCCGTGTGATGCGACGCTCAACCGGTGCCTCGTCGAGGAAGTCGGGGAATACCTTCTGCATCCCGCGGCAGTACAGCACGCCACCGGAGAGGTTCTTGGAACCTGGCGCCTCGCCCCGCTCGATCAGGACGACCGACCTGCCTTGCCGGGCCAGCTGGTATGCCGTCACGCAGCCGGCGATGCCCCCTCCGATCACAATGACGTCGAAGTCGACCTCACTCGCTTCCGGCATGCCCTGCACCGTCACTTCAGCGCTTCAGTCAGGGCCGGCACGAGCCGGTACAGGTCGCCGACCAGGCCGTAGTCGGCGTCCTTGAACACCAGGGCGTTCGGATCTGAGTTGATCGCCACGATCGTCTTCGCGCCGCGCACGCCGACCATGTGCTGAAGCTGCCCGGAGATCCCGATGGCGAAGTACAGCTCGGGGGCGATGTGCTGGCCGGACACGCCGATGTAGCGATCCTTACCCAGCCAGTTCAGGCCCTCGGCCACGGGCCTTGAACATCCGACCTCCGCCTTGGATGCCACGGCGAGGGCCTCGATCATGGCGAGGTCGCCCTGGGCTTTGAGGCCACGACCGATGCCAACCACGCGAGCAGCGGCACCGAGGTCGACCTCCTCGAAGGCGGAAGCGTTGGTCTCTACCACCGTGATCCCGAGTGGGGTGGCAGCGACCTCCTCCACGGGTGCGGCGCCGATGGCGGCCGGGACAGGCCCGCCATCCAGTACGAGAGCGACCGGTCCGGCAACCACGACGGTCTCCTCGGCGATGCCGCCGAAGACCATGCGCGTCACGACCAGACCGCCCTCGTCAGCCGTAACCGAGGATGCCTCGGTCAGGACTGCCGCCTGAAGTCGCGCCGCGACGGCGCCGAGCAGGACGCGATCGCCCGGCCGGCTGGCACCGAGAACCGCTCCATCTGCAGCCCCAACGGCGTCGGCCACAGCCGTGGCATACGCCTCCACCGGCGCCTGACCCAGATCGCCGAGCCAGACAACCTTGTCCACGCCGCCGGCGGCGATCGTGTCGGCCACGGCCCGTGGGCCGACGACGGCCGCGGTGACCTGCCCGCCGAGTGCGCGTGCGCTCTCGATCAGGTTCCCGATCGCGGGGTCACCGGCGACGACGATCCAGGTGTTCGCAGTCACTGTAGTGGCCTCTCTCTGGTCTCCTGGGTTCTCACAACACGCCCGCGCCGCGCAGGGCGATGACGAGCTCGGCGGCAGCAGCCGCAGGGTCGGCCGTGTCGATCATCTGTTGCTTGCGGGCCTTCAGGTCCGGACGCGATGTGCCCGTGACCTTGAAGGTCGTGCCGCCGGCGGGCACGTCCAAGGCGGCGAGATCGAGGGTCTCCACCGGTTTCTTGCCCGCCGCGAGGATGTCCCTCATTCCCGGCACACGCGGCACCGCCGCGTTGGTGGACGCGGCCAAGACCGCGGGGCCGGAGATCTCAACGACCTGCGTTCCGCCCGCGATATCACGCTCCACGCGCAGTATGCCGGCCTGTCCGGACACGGCGGTGACCTCGCCGACCGCAGGCCAGCCGAGCTGGCCCGCGAGAACTGCGGGGACCATCTTCGCGCCAACGTCGACCGAGGAGTCCCCCGTGATGACGAGGTCCACGTCACCGATGTGACGAACCGCGGCGGCGAGCACCGCGGCCAGCTCGGTCGACCCGGCCCCTTCGAGGGCGTCGTCCGCGACGATGACCGCGCGGTCGAACCCGCGAGAGAGGGCCGCCTTGCGCGCCATACTTGCGTCGACAGCCTTCGGGCCGGCCGTCAGACCAATAACCTCACCACCGCTCGCGTCAGCGAGACGACGAGCGAGCTCAATGGCCACTGGGTCGTACTCACTGATACCAGACTTGGCCCGGCTCCAGTCCACGACCCCGTCGTCACCGACCGAGGCATCCTGCGGGTTCGGTGCCCATTTGTAGGCGACAACAATCTTCATAGCAGATCTCCAGGTTGGGGTCTGTTCAAGAAATGAAGGATTCCGAGATCAGGTATGTCAATGTGCCGCTTTGTGCTTCCGTAGGCAGTTGCCGGCGATAGTCATGCGCTGCACCTCGGACGTTCCTTCGTAGATCTCCGTGATCTTGGCGTCACGGTAAGCCCTTTCCACCGGGTAGCTCTCTGTGAAGCCGTATCCTCCGTGGATCTGGATCGCCTTACCTGCACATCGGGTGGCAGTTTCAGCGGCAAAGAGCTTGGCCATGGCCGCCTCTTGAGCGTAACGAAGACCTTGGTCCTTCATCCATGCCGCCCGGTACACCAAGAGCCGGGCCGCGTCGATCTCGGTGGCCATATCCGCGATCATCCACTGGATCGCCTGGAGAGTGGCAATGGGCTTGCCGAACTGCACGCGCTCCTTGGCATAGGCGATCGAGGCATCAAGTGCCCCCTGAGCGATCCCGACAGCCTGCGCTCCAACCCCGACTCGCCCACCCTCGAAGGTCTGCATGGCGATCAAGAACCCCCTTCCTTCCTTGCCGAGAAGGGCGTCCTTGGGGATGCGGCAGTCCGAGAAGTAGAGCGGCGTCGTGCTGGACGCCCTGATCCCCATCTTGCGTTCCCGCTCACCCACGGTGAACCCGGGAGTGCCCTTTTCGACGATGAAGGTGCTGATCCCTCGCGTGCCTCTGTCCGGATCCGTCATGGCCGTGATGACGTAGGTGTCCGCATATCCACCGTTGGTGGTGAAGATCTTGGATCCGTTCAGGACATACTCATCCCCGTCCAGTACGGCAGTGGTCTTCGCGGCAGCTGCATCTGTGCCGGCGCTAGGTTCAGTCAACGCGAAAGCTCCCAGCTTTTCTCCGGTCACCAGGCTGCGGAGGTACTTCTCCTTCTGTGCTGGTGTGCCGAACTCAAAGATTGGCCAGGCTCCCAGTCCCGCATGAGCGGCAACGATGACCGAAGTGCTCGCGCATACCCGGGCGAGCTCTTCGACCACGATCGCAAAGCTCAGGAAGTCAGCGCCAGCTCCCCCTACCTCCTCCGGGTAGGGAACACCCAGGAGGCCAACCTCTGCCAACTTGGGGATCAGCTCCTCCGGAAACCGGTGGTTGCGGTCAATCTCGGCTGCGATCGGAGCCACTTCAGCTGCGGCAAACTCCCTCACCATCGCCTGGATCAGCAGTTGCTCCTCGCTCAATTCAAAATTCATCCTGAACTCCCTCAAGTGACTTCGTCGTCCTGAAACTGAAAGTGCTGGTGGTTGTACCTGAGCCGATCATCCCATCCGGTGGCGGGACTCAAGGCCGTCAGCCAGTCTCACTTCGGCGGCGACTCCATCTCCTCCAGTCCCGGTCAGACTGGGTCGAGTGTGGCGACCCGATCGCGTCCGCCCTGCTTGGCCAGGTACATGGCTTCGTCGGCGCGCTGCATGGTGTCGTCGAGGGCGTCCACACCGGTGAACAGGGCAACGCCCACGCTCATGGTCGGTGTGACCGTCCCCGTGGAGACGACTACCGGGGCTCTGACGGCCTCGCGAATCTTCTCGGCAGCCCTCAACGCACCGGCCAAGCCGTCGACGCTCACCAAGACGACGGCGAACTCGTCACCGCCGAGCCGGGCCACCACGTCCTCGGCGCGGGTCGCGTGAGTGACCCGTTCGGTGACGGCGCGCAATACCTCGTCCCCCGCCGCGTGGCCGTACCGGTCGTTCACGTCCTTGAAATCGTCGAGATCGCAAAACGCGACCGCCATCGTGGCCCCGACCCGGGGCGCGCGGGCCGCCACCCGGAGCAGGATCTCACCGAGACCGGCCCGATTCACGGCCCCCGTCAGCGGATCGTGAAGGGCTCGGTGCAGCGCCAGTTCGGTGGCGCGGGTGTGCTCGGTGACGTCCACGAATGAAGTCACGATCGCGAAGACGCTGTCGCCTTCGGTGGCCTGCAGTGGCTGGCTAACGACCCGGAGCTCAGAGTCACCTGCCGAAAGGCGTCGTTGGGCGGAGTCCCTGCTCCAGTCCGGTGGTGCCTACGCCCGACTGCTGGCGCGAACCGCCTGAAGAATCTTCTCGAGCTCGGCAACGCCGGGGAGATGGCGGCGCCCCGCGTGACGACCGTGCTCACATCGATCGTGACGGCTCCTGGGGCCAGCGTGGCCAAGTTGAGTTGCCGGAGCGCTCAAACTCCGGGCCGTCATCTCGGCGCTGGCTCTCCGTCCTGCAGTCGTCATCTTCGAGTCGACCGAGGACCTCGCTGGTCATGCAACGTTTGCGCGAGTCCGTCCCGATGTCCCACCCGAGCTCGTTCTGAGCCGCGATATCCCTACCGTGCTGACGGTTTGACATGGTTCGTCAGCTTGTCAGAGGGTAGATGGCTTCCGAAGGACCCGAACAGGCAGGAGCAGCCTTGCTTACCTTGACCGAGCACGCCCAGACCGCCGTCCGCACCCTGACGCAGGATCCCCAGGCCCCCGAAGGCGCCGGACTGCGCATCACGCCAGGCAACGATGGGCTTGAGCTCACGCTCGTCACCGAGCCAGTGGCCGGTGATGCCCTCATCGACGACGGCGGTGCGCGGTTGTTCGTCGAGCCCCAAGTCGCGCAGCTACTCGTTGAGCAGACCCTGGACGCCCAGGTGGAGGACGGCAACCTTCACTTCTTTCTCGCCTCGCCCGAAGTTCTGTCTTTCGCCCGATGGCAACCACGATGAGACCCAGGCGCGGCTGGACGCCACGGGCGCGGAAACGCTGCCCGAGTAGCGGGCCTGGAGCGACAAGCCGAAGGCACGCCACGAACGGCACCGTCCGTTTGGAAGCCCCGGGCTTTTCGCCCCCTCGGCCGGCTTGAAGTAACGAGCGACCGGAATGCACCCCCCAACGCATAAGCGCCCGCCCTGGACCTTTGGGCGGGCGCTTCTGTGTCGTACCCGGACAACCCCGCCATACCCAGCGCGGAGGCAGCCGACTGCTTTGTCAGTCCTCGCTGTGGTTCTCGACCCAGGACGCGGCCTCGAGCAGTTTGAGAGCGAGCTCGCGTGAATGTGCCGCATTCAGGATCGCGCTCCTTCGAACGTCCAGGTACACGCGGAGGGCGCCGGCCTCGATCGACCCCGCGGCGACCGTTACGCCGAGGTCATCGCCTGGCATGCTCGGGGCCCCGCCCCAGATCGGACCATCGTGACAGGGCTCGACCTGGCCGTCGCGCTGACTGGGCTCGCATCCGTGCGGGCAGGTGATCGTGACACTCATGCCAAGGGTGGGGTTGCTGACCGCTGCTCGGCGCGCCGCTCCGAGCGTTGCTCTTCGAGGAATCCCTCGCTGCAGTCCAGGAGTTCCTGCTTCCGGCTCTCGTCCAGCGCCTCGTAACCGGTGAGGATTTCGCTGGTCAGGGCACTCATGCCTCAGCCGCCCTCATCCGAAGTTCATTCCGGATGACGACCAGGGACTGGATTGCGGCGTCGATGGCATCTGCCGGATCCTGATCGCTGTCCACCTCCACAGCGTTGTACGAACACTGGTCGACGTTGAGCTTGACCAGGACGGCACCTTCGGCAGTTCCGGAGCGCATGTTCTTTCCGTTGCGCAGCTGAAGACGCAGATCGCTGTTGTCAAGGTAGTCAACGTTCCTGGTCGTGAAGGCGCCGATCGTGTTGAAAGTCTCCTGCAGGATGGTCATGATCGGTTCTCCTCCTGGGTGAATCGGTCAGGTCCCGGGTCGGGTCGTGATCCCCGACCGGGGCCTTTCTGCTGTGTGCCTGTCTAGCCCCATTTCGGGACATATGCCAAAAATTACCCTTTATTGTGCTCCAGGGGCACGTCCGTTTCAGTATCCAAGTAGGAGATCCCAACCCAGTTCGGTGTTGGCGTTGGGCTCGTCGCCGCCAATGTGGCTGCGTCATATGACGTGGGCTCCGGTCTCACGCATCCCCTCGACCAGACCTGCGGTCTGCGGGTCGCGCAAGGTCTTCGAGACCTTGGCGGTTCTGACCCGGGTACGCCAGCATGTCGGCATGGACCGCCCCGAGAACGCGACTGCCCGCGTGACACGCCTCTTCGATGAGATCGCCGAGGAGTACGACCAGAGCGGTGTGTCGTTCTTCGCTCCGATCGCAGAAGGTCTGGTCGACCTGATGGATCTGGCGCCCGGTGAGCGGGTGGTCGACGTCGGGTGCGGCCGCGGTGCGGTGACGTTCCCCGCGGCCCGAGCGGTCGGACCCACCGGGAGCGTCACGGCCGTAGACATCTCGCCCACTATGGTCGAGCACACCCGACTGCGGGCCGCAGAGCTGGGCTATCACCACGTCAACACGGCAGTCGTTACCGGTGAGGGGATTGGCGTTCCCGACGAGTCCGTCGACGTGGTCACCTCATCGCTTGTCCTCTTCTTCGCACCTGATCCCTGGGTGGCGCTGCGCTCGTGGATGCGCCTGCTGGTCCCCGGAGGGCGCATCGGCATCGCCACGTTCGGCGCCGCGGACTCGACCTGGCAGCGGGTCGATGACCTGTTCCGGCCTTACCTGCCCGCTGCGCTGTTGGATGCACGCACAACAGGCGCGTCCGGGCCGTTCGCCACGGACGAAGGAGTCGAGGAGCTGCTCACCGGCTCCGGCGCCACAGCGGTCCGAACGGTTCGACGTCCACTCCACGTGCACTTCCGAGACGCCGCCCAGTGGCATCGCTTCAGTATGAGCACGGGTCAGCGGGCGTTCTGGCGCTTCGTGCCTGAGCAAAGTCGCGGGCTCCTGTACGACCAGGCGACCCAGATGCTCGAAGAGGCTCGCACAAACGGCGGAGACATCGTCCTGCTCCAGGACGTGCGGTACACGCTCGGCGCTTGTTGAAAGAGGCCACCGCGTTGACGTTCACAACCGAGATGCGCCTGCTGGCTGCTCCAGGGAACTTGACTTGGAAGACTCAGCCACTTAACGTTTGTCGATAATAACGACTTTCGTTAAGGACTAGTCGTGGAGCGACGTCTGAGCGGCATGCTGGCGGTTGCACAGTGGGTGCTGGGAACCTTGGCCGTGTTGTCCTTGCTGGGCGCGGCCGCGGGAGTGCTCGGCGCGAGCGGCACCCGGTCCCTCTACGACCGACACGTGCCACAAGCGGTGGCGGATCAGGCGCAGCGGCTGTGGCCGCAAAGTGCCAGCCTGCCGTCATCCCCCGTGCTGGTCCGGGCCTCCCACTGGCAGGACTCCTACGAGGTATTCAACGAGATACCCAAAGAGGGCGCCCGTATGCCGCAGGGCTGGGCCGAGCTCAACCCTGGATCAGACGATGTCGTCGGCCACGTGGGCCTGCTGACCTTCTGGGATCCCGGGATGCTCAGACGCACCGCATGGCTGGTTGCCATCGCTTTTATCCCGGCCGGCCTGGCGTGGCTCTGGTGGACGCTGTCCCGAATGGTCGGCTCGGCCCGCCGCGGCGACCCGTTCACGCACCGCAACGCCCGGCGTCTGGCTGTCGCGGGCGCTCTGGTCGCGCTCGGTCCGACGTTCGCGCTTCTCGCGCAACTGGGGGTCCTTCGCTGGATGCTGGCCAGCTCAACTGCCGCAGGGAAGGCTGACATCTGGTTCCGGTGGGAGAGTGTGCCCTTGTGGCCCCTGGGGGTCGGGCTGGCGTTGCTCGTGCTCGCAGCCGTATGGCGCCACGGCGTTGCGATGCGCGAGGACCTCGAGGGGCTCGTGTGACTCCCCCCGCCGACCTCCTTGAGGGGCACCGCATCGTCTGCCACCTCGACAAGGTGCTCGCCGACCGCGGCATGACCCTTACCGAGCTCGCCGAGCGTGTGGGGGTCTCCATCGTCAACCTCTCAGTGCTCAAGAACAACCACGCCAAGGCAGTCCGGTTCTCGACCCTCACGGCGATCTGCGAGGCACTCGAATGCAACGTCGGCGACATCCTCGGGCTCCGGCCCTGACAGGAGCTCCCGATTCGGACCCCGGGTTGCCGAGCCGGGTAAACGTTTGGACATGCAGGACACCTGCTGCAAAGGTGGATGCCGTGCGACAGGGAGAGATCTGGGACGCGGACGCCGCCCGGAGGTACGACACGCCGGGCACGGGAATGTTCGCTCCCGAGGTGCTGGAACCGACCGTCGAGCGACTCGCCGAGCTCGCTGGTCAAGGCCGAGCTCTCGAGTTCGCCATCGGCACCGGGCGGGTGGCTATCCCCCTGTCCGAGCGAGGGGTGCCGGTCACCGGAATCGAGCTGTCCATCGCCATGCTCGACGAGCTGCGCACCAAGACGGATGAAGCCACGATCCCCGTCGTCGTTGGAGACATGGCTACCGCACGCGCCCCAGGAGCGTTCACCCTCGTCTACCTCGTCTTCAACACGATCTCCAACCTGCTGAACCAGTCCGAGCAGGTTGCTTGCTTCCGTAACGCGGCTCGTCACCTCACCCCCGGCGGCCGATTCGTGATCGAGCTGTGGGTTCCGGAGCTGCGCAAGCTCCCGCCCGGGCAGGAGGCCATGGTCTGGAGCTGCGAGCCCGGATACATCGGGTTGGACAGCTACGACGTCCTCCGGCAGCGCGTCGTCTCGCATCACTTCGGGTTCGGCGAAGGAAAGCAGGCGCAGCTCTTTCGCAGCCCCCACCGCTACATCTGGCCGGCTGAGCTCGACCTGATGGCACAGCTCGCCGGGTTCGAGCTGGAGACCAGGCATGCGGACTGGGCAGGCGCCGAGTTCACCGCCGAGTCCCGGTCCCACGTTTCTGTCTACCGTCTATAGACGGCCTCTGCGTCTGGCCTCGACGAACAACGGCGCCGTGCCGACTTGCGCGACATCGTGAGCGATCGGCGTCAGCGCACCTAGCGGTGCCGCCTACGGATCGCCGGTGACTGCCCCCATGTTGGCTGCTGAAGCGTGGTTGGGACAGGCTAGCGACCGGCGCCGGCCAGGACCTGCACGACGCCCAGCAGGACGACCACGAGGACCAGGGACCAGGACAGCCGCGACATCGAGAATCGTTGCCCCAGAGGAGGACGACGGTTCCGAACTGCGTGAGGGAGGTGTTGTTGCCGTCAGGATCGGTCGGCGGGCAATAGCTCGATCGGCAGGCCTCTATCTGGCTGTGCTGTCAGGCGCTGAGGGCGACAGCTAGGTGACCGGGGCGTAGGCGGACGGTGCGGACCAGGTGGTTCAGTGCGCGGATGGCTTGTTCGAGGGAGGCGGTGTGGCTGGCCTCCTCGCTTACC
>JBBRZV010000098.1:0-10628 GCA_038236365.1 Actinomycetales bacterium
ACGGCTTTGGCATCCCTCCCCTGACTCGCGGCACGGGCTGCGGACAGCACCGCGTAACCCATCGCCATACCCATTGATCTTGAGTCGACGACCTCCACAGGGATCGGCGACTGGCTGGCTGCAAGGGCCGCGGACTCGACGGTCCCTGACATGTCCGAGGATATGTGCACGGACACGACGGCATCGGCGCCTTGAGCTGCTGCCGCCTCGTAGGCGTCAAGGAAGGCCTGCGGCGATGGCCGCGAGGTGCTCACCGGGGTGAACCTGCGAAGAGCGGCAGCCACCTGGGCCGTCGTGACGTCGACCCCCTCGCTGAACTGCTGACCGCCCAGGATCACGTGAAGCGGTACGACGCGAATGCCTTGACGCTCAACAAGATCCACGGGCAGGTATGCCGTGGAGTCAGTGACGAGGGCAACGTTCACCCCCGCAGGCTATCCCCACGCAAACCTCGGGATCGTGTCGGTTCAGTTGCCGCAAACCTAGGGGCCGCGTCGGTTCAGTTACCGCAAACCTAGGCACCGTGCCAATGCAAAATCCCGAGGTCTGCATGGTCTGGGTCCGCACGCTCCCGAGGTTTGCATGGTCTGGGTCCGCACGCTCCCGAGGTTTGTCAGGTGGTCACGATGTTGACCAGGTGGGGGGCACGGACGATGACCGTGCGGACAACCTTGCCGACCAGATCGGAGATGACCTTGTCACGAACCAGCACCAGAGCCTGCAGATCCTCGTCACCGATGTCAGCGGCCACCTCGAGGCGGTCGCGCACCTTTCCCTGGATCTGAACGATGCAGGTCACGGTGGCATCAACGAGCAGGGCGGGGTCGGCCGTCGGGAAGCCCTCGAAGGTCAGCGACTCCGGGTGCCCAAGCTTCGCCCAGAGCTCCTCGGCGACGTGGGGAGCCACCGGAGCCGTCATGACCACGAGCGCTTCGGCGACCTCACGGGGAACGGCCGGGAGCTTGGTCAGGGCGTTGTTGAGCTCGATCAGTCGCGCGATGGCCGTGTTGAAGCGCAGACCCTCGAAGTCGTTTCGGAGCGCATCGATGGTCTTGTGCAACAACCGTTTCGTGGCCGGGTCAGGAGCGTATTTGGTGACTGTCACCTCGCCGCTGACCTCATCGATCACGTTGCGCCACAGGCGTTGTAGGAAGCGTTGAGCACCAACAACTGCTCGTGTCTCCCACGGGCGCGAAAGGTCCAGCGGGCCCATCGACATCTCATAGACGCGGAACGTGTCCGCGCCGTAGGCCTCGAACATCTCGTCGGGCGTGACCACGTTCTTCAGGGACTTGCCCATCTTCCCGTACTCACGGCTGACCTGCTCTCCCCTCCAGGTGTAGGAGACCTCGCCGGGCCCCTTGTGCTCGACCACCTCTGCGGCCGGTACCGCCTGACCACGGTCGTCGCGGAAGAAGTACGCCTGGATGTAGCCCTGGTTGAACAGCTTGCGGAAGGGCTCCTCGCTACTGACGTAGCCCAGGTCGAACAAGACCTTGTGCCAGAACCGGGAGTACAACAGGTGCAGCACAGCGTGCTCGACGCCGCCCACGTAGAGATCGGCGCCGCCAGGGTCGATCGCCCCGACCGGTGCCCCCACAACGGTGTTGGCCTGCTTGCCCATCCAATACTTCTCCACGTCCGGGTCAACCAGGGTGTTGTTGTTGGCGGGGTCCAGATAGCGCAGCTCGTACCAGCAGGAACCGGCCCAGTTGGGCATCGTGTTGGTCTCACGGCGGTAATGCTTCACGCCGTCGCCCAGATCCAGCTCGACGTTGACCCACTCCTGTGCCCGGGCCAGCGGCGGTGCCGGCGTGGACATGGCATCGTCGGGGTCGAACGTCGCCGGCGAGTAGTCCGCAACCTCGGGCAGGAGGACGGGCAGCATGGACTCGGGCAGGGCGATCGCGTTTCCGGCGTCGTCGTAGACGATCGGGAACGGCTCACCCCAGTAGCGCTGTCGCGAGAACAACCAGTCACGCAGCTTGTAGGTGACCGTCTCTTCGCCAAAACCCTTGTCCTGCAACCACTCGATCGTTTTGGCTTTAGCTTCGGCCACGCCCAGACCGTTCAGCGAGATCTCGTTGTTGGCCGAGTTGATGGCCGGGCCGTCACCGATGAAAGCCTCGTTGTCGGGATGACCCACCGGCGGCTGAACGGTTCGGATGATCGGCAGGTCGAATTTGGTCGCGAACTCGAAGTCACGCACGTCCTGACCCGGCACCGCCATGATCGCGCCCGTGCCGTAGCCCATCAGCACATAGTCGGCCACGAAAATCGGAATCGACCGCCCGTCAATGGGATTGGTCGCGAAGGCGCCGGTGAATGCACCGGTCTTGTCCTTGCCCTCGGACTGTCGCTCGATGTCGCTCCGGCGGGAGGCAGCCAGCCGGTATGCCGCGACCGCCTCCGTGGGCGTCACATGGTGGCGTCCGCCCGGAACCCACGCATCACGTGTCCCCTCTGGCCAGTCACCAGCGGGGACAATCGAGTCCAGGAGAGGGTGCTCCGGCGCCAGGACCATGAAGGTCGCACCGAACAGCGTGTCCGGGCGGGTCGTGAAGACGTCGATCACGGCAGTGGCCGAGTCCGCGGTGGTCGTCGAACCGTCCGCGACGGACGAGCTGTCAGCGACCTGCACCGGGAAGGACACCCTGGCTCCGGACGAGCGCCCGATCCAGTTGCGCTGCATCAGCTTGACCGGCTCCGGCCAGTCGAGGCGATCGAGGTCATCGACCAGCCGATCGGAGTACCTGGTGATGCGCATCATCCACTGGGAAAGGTTGCGCTTGAATACCGGGAAGTTGCCACGCTCGGACCGACCGTCGGCGGTGACTTCCTCATTGGCCAGAACGGTGCCCAGCCCCGGGCACCAGTTGACCGGCGCCTCGGACCGATAGGCAAGTCTCTGGTCGTCGATGACCTTGCGTTGGGCATCTGCGGACAGCGACGCCCAGGGCAGGCCGGAGTCAGTGACGCGCTCCCCCGACTCCAGCTCGGCGACCAGCTCACTGATCGGTCGGGCCTTGCCGCGCCCACCAGCTGCCGACCCGTCATACCAGCTGTTGTAGATCTGCACGAAGATCCACTGGGTCCACCTGTAGAACTCAGGGTCGATCGTCGCGATGGCGCGGCGCTCGTCGTGACCCAGGCCGAGCCGGCGCAGCTGACGCCGCATGTTGACCATGTTCTCTTCGGTGGTCTTACGCGGGTGCTGCCCGGTCTGAACGGCATACTGCTCGGCTGGCAGCCCGAACGCGTCGTAGCCCAGGGTGTGCAGGACGTTCTTGCCCATCATCCGCTGGAAGCGCGCATAGACGTCGGTGGCGATGAAGCCCAACGGGTGGCCCACATGCAGGCCGGCTCCGGAGGGGTAGGGAAACATGTCCAGGACGAAGAGCTTCTCGCGGCCGGCCACACCCTCGGGGTCGGCCCATGGACCGGCCGGGTTCGGAGCATGGAACGTGCCCTCGCTCTGCCACCGGTCCTGCCACGTCCGCTCGATGCCCTCGGCCAGGGCGGCCGTGTATCGGTACGGGGTCTCGCTCATCGTCGCGTCCTTCATTCGTCGTCCCGGTTCATGCTCCCTGCCGCCCCGGACTGACACATAAGAAAACCCCTCGCGCAGGAGGGGTTGCCGCGTTGAGGTCCGGTCGGATCAACGCGGCGGACTAAGGAGCGGCACGCTTGGCATGTCCACAGGTTAGCGCAGGGCCGCGCCACGGGCCCCGGGAAGGTCCTCAGGAGTCATGGCATGAATGCTGAGATGCGCTGAGATGTGGACATGACCAAGGGCCGCCACCTTTGACGGGTGACGACCCTTCGAAATTCAGGAAAAGGTTGTGTCCTTAAAGGGACGCAGCCTTCTTCGCCATGGCCGACTTCTTGTTGGCCGCGTTGTTCTTATGGATGACGCCCTTGCTCACAGCCTTGTCGAGCTTGGTCGATGCGACCTTGAGCGCATCGGCAGTAGCGGCCGCGTCGCCGGACTCGGCCGCAGTCTTGAACTTGCGGATCCAGGTGCGGAGCTCGCTCTTGACGGCTTTGTTGCGCTCGGTGCGAATCGCATTCGTCTTGATGCGCTTCAGCTGGGACTTGATATTTGCCACGAGGACTCTTTCTCACATTCGGGTAGGTCGATGATCTTCTGTCATGAGGGCGACAGACGCGACTCGGGACCGGGCGTGGGGATACCCGTGGTTGAGCCGCGCTGGGTGGATCTTCATGCGCACACGACCTGAGCGCGCGCGACGGCCAAATCTAGCAGCGAAGGGCGCGAGCGACCAAACCGTGTTCAGCGGGTGAGGCGAGCGTTGCAGATCGTCAGGATGGCACGCTCGACCGCGTAGACGGGATCGCGGCCGCCACCCTTGACCTCGAAATCGGCTGCCGCCACTGCCTGGATGGCGTGGCCGACACCGTCTGGATCCCACCCGCTGAGCTTCCTGCGGGCCTGGTCGACCTGCCACGGCGCAATGCCGAGGTTCTTGGCCAGCTGACCGGAGGTGCCGCGCCCGGCGCTACCGACGCGCACCATCTGGCGCAGCTGCATCGCCAGAACCGCGACAATCGGCACTGGGTTGTCGCCCGTGGAGATCGCGTGTCGCAACAGTCGCAGCGCCTCCCCCGCCTGGCCGGCAATCGCGGCGTCGGCGACCTTGAAACCGGTCGCCTCGATCTTGCCGCCGTGGTACTTCTCCACCATCGCCTCGTCGACGACGCCCTCCGTGTCGGCGACCAGCTGTGCGCACGCGGACGCCAGCTCACGGACGTCCTTGCCGACCGCCTGGACCAGTGCCCGGACCGCGTCGTGCGTGGCCTTGCGGCCCTGACTGCGGAACTCGTTGGTGGCGAAAGCCGTCTTGTCGCCGTCCGACTTGATCAACGGGCAGTCGATGACCCGCGCGCCGGCCTTCTTCATGGTGTCGAGGATCTTCCTGCCGCGCATCCCGCCCTTGTGCGTGACGACAAGGGTGATCTCGTCGGCGGGCGCCGCCAGGTAGTCGACCAGGTCGTCCTGCAGCTCGTCCGGCGCGCTGTCAACATCGTGAACGACGATCGCTGTGGTGCCGCCGAACAGCGATGGGGAGGCGTGCATGGTGAGCGTGCCGCCCTCGTAGCCCTCGGCATACAGCTTGATCACCTCGAGGGAGGGGTCCCCGGCCCGCAGCGCCTCAAGGACCGAGGCAACCGCGCGCTCGGCCAGCACACCCTCCGGACCGGAGATCAGCACGTATGGCGGCACGCCTGTTGCGGAGGTAGCTGGGCTCACCTGCCCAGCCTGTCATGCGTCGGCGACAGGGCATCGTGCCGCCCTGGCGTGCGGGTTCAGCCACGGCTAGACCGCGATCCGGTGGGCGTGATTGCCAGCTCGTGCCGGATCGACCCGGGGCAGACTTGCCTCCGTCAGCCCTACCTCGGCCAGCGGGACATCAAACATGTCACAGAGCGCTCTCATCGCCTCGATGTCGCCAGCCGCAGCAGCCTGACGGGCCATGACTGTCGTACGGTGCGCCAGCCTTCCGGCAAAGGCATGTGACATTCGCGAGAGTGCCTCGTGGTCGAGATCACCCCAGCTCCTCGTCCCTGCGAACTCGTGGTCGAAGATCTCCCCGACCCGACGTCTCAGCGCGGCAATCAGCGGACCTGCTTCGCGCGCCGTGAGCCCTTCGGCAAAATCTCGTGCCGCAGCGCGGGCCATCTCAGCCCCCGTCGAGAGCGCTGCGGCGACGCCAGGGTCGGCGGTCCCAGCGTCGGAGAGACCCTCGAGGTCGATGAGCGTCACCCCGGGCACGTGAGCCACCGCGGAGTCGACGTTTCGCGGCACAGACATGTCGATGACGGTGAGCGGACGAGTCCGGCCTCTCATGGCCTGGCTCACATGGTCCACCGTCACGACATGCTGTGCCGCGGACGTCGCACAGATCAACAGATCTGCAGCGGCAATCCCCCAAATCAACGACGGCATTGGGCAGACGGCCCCGCTGCCGGCCAGGCGTGCGGCGTACACCTCATCCCGAGCCGCAACAGCCAGCTGAACTCCGGACCCAGCCAGATGGTCCACTGCGGCGTGAGCCATGTGCCCCGACCCGACGATCAGAACCATCGGGTCGGGGCATCGGGCCAGCGACGTCATGCCAACGTCGACAGCTTTGTGAGCGAGCGAGCGCCCGTACTCCCCCAAGGACGTCGCGGCGCGTACCTGACGACCGGAGCGCATCGCCGCGGGGAAAAGAGCGCCCAGAACGGGGCCAGTCATCCCTGCGGCTGCGGCCTCTCGAAAGGCTGTCCGGGTCTGCGCAAGAATCTCGACCTCACCGAGCACCCGGGAACTGAGCCCGGCGGTCACCTCGAAGAGGTGATCGACCACAGCCTGACCGGCGCGGACCTCGACGACCCCCCTGAGGCCGTCGAGGGTCGCCCCAGAATGTCCCGCGAGCAGGTTGACAAGCCCCTCGACCAGCTCGTTCGCCCCCAGAGAGGCGTTTCCAACATAGATCTCGACCCGGCTGCATGTGGACAGGAGAACCGCCTCGGAGCAGCCCAGGACTCGCAACCTCGCAAGCAGACCCGGGCGTTTGTCCCGGCTGATCGCAACGCGTTCGAGCAGGGGCAATGGCGCGCCGCGGTGAGTGACGCCCACCATGGTCAACCCAGTCACGAAGGCCTCCGGAGCTCGCTTCCCTCTGATTCCTCCGCCACCTTGCGCCCGGGACCTTGGAAAAAGGTTGAGGAGCCTTCAGAAAATCGTCAGAACATCTTCGGAGCTTCTGAGATCACCAGGTTGAGCATCGCGAGGCGGGTAGCCACAACGTCGTTCGCCAGATCGAGGTGGCTGGCCAGCTCATCCAGGGTCAGCCCGATGTCGACCCCTTCCCTCAGCTCTTCGTCCTCGTCGGGCGTCCAGGCGCGGCCTTTGGTGACCGCAGTGCGCGCCGAAGGGGCCACTGGCGGAGCTTCGGCAATGGCCTGGTCATCCACCTCAGGGCAGGAGTCGGTGGTGTCGTCGATCGCACCCGCCATCCCGCGCAGCGCCGGCTCATGGACGGGCAAGGGTTCGGCCGCTGTCTCGTCGAGTCGCCTGAGGGCGGCCAGGGTCATCGCCTTGTCCGTCGTGGGCCAGAAGGGTGGCAGCGACTTCTGCAGGAAACCTGCATAGCGGGCGGTCATCATCCTCGAGTCGAGGATTGCGACGACCCCACGGTCATCATCTCGCCGCACCAGCCGGCCAGCACCCTGAGCCAGGCGCAACGCAGCGTGCGTCGCTGCGACCGCCATGAAGCCGTTGCCGCCCATCCGGGCGATGGCCTGCGAACGAGCCGAGGACAGCGGGTCGTCCGGCCGCGGGAACGGGATCCGGTCGATGATGACCAGCTGACAGGCAGAACCCGGGACGTCCACGCCCTGCCACAGCGACAGGGTCCCGAAGAGGCAGGTTCGAGCGTCGCGGGCAAAGACTCGCACGAGCGTTGAGGTCTGGTCCTCTCCCTGGCAGATGAACTCGATGGCTGTGTCTTTGTCGTCTCCGCCGAATCGCTCGCGCATCGACTCCGTGGCGGCAACGGCTGCCCTCATCGACGAGAACAGCCCGAGCGTCCGGCCACCCGAGGCACGCACGAGCTCCTCGATCTCGTCGAGCGTCTCGGGCGCCATGCCATCACGTCCCGGCGCCGGGAGATGTTTGGCAACATAGGCGATGGCTTGTCGGGGGTAGTCGAACGGGCTGCCGACGTCGAGGCCGCGCCATTCGGGGGCGCCGTCACCACGCAGTCCGAGGGTGCCTGCGATCGCGTCGAAGGAGCCGCCGAGCTCGAGCGTGGCCGATGTCATGATGACCGTGCGGTTATCAAACACCTTGTCCCGCATCAACATTGCGACACTCATGGGTGCCACTCGCAGGACGGATCCTCGTCGCGTGTCCTTGCTCACCCAGGCCACATCGAGCTCGCGCTGCTCCAGGATCCGCTCGGTGCTCTCGAAGATCTCGTCGATCGCCGCACGGGCGACCTGCCGAGCACCGTCATTGTCCTCGGGCGATGCCGGTTTCAGCTCCGTCTGCACCCCGCGGGCCGAGTCACGTACCCGCGCCAGCGCCAGGGACAACGAGTCCGGTATGCCGTTCAGCCGCCCCTCGGGCAGCTCATCGACGATGACAGCGAAGAACTCGGACGACTCAGTGACCTGATCGGTTGCCGCGAGACGTCCGGCACGCTTGGCAGCCGCGGCGATCATCGGCGCGGTCAGCTCGCCGGTGATCGTCGAGGTGACCCGGTCCACAAGCTCATGGCCCTCGTCGACGATCAGCAGGTCGTGCTCGGGCAGCATCTGGCGGCCCTCAAAGGAGTCGATCGCCATGAAGCTGTGGTTGGTCACGACTACATCAACGTCCTTGGCCCCTGCGCGCGCGTGCTCCACGAAGCAGTCAGTGACCATGGGGCACTTCTGGCCCAGGCACTCATGGGCCGAAACCGACATCTGGCGCCACGCCCGCTCAGAGACGCCCGGAACGAGCTCGTCACGGTCACCGGACCGTGTCTCATCGGCCCACTCGCGCAGCCGGACGACCTCGGCGCCGAGCCTCGAGAGGTTGGCGTCGACCGCTCCGACCGACAGCAGGCTGCCTTCGTCGTCCTCGGGGAAGCCGCCGGACAGCTTGTGTCGGCAGAGGTAGTTGCGGCGGCCCTTCACCAAGGCGTACGTCGGTCGGCGACCCAGGATCGGGGCGATAGCCCGGGCCAACGAAGGCATGTCCCGGTCGACGATCTGGGCCTGCAGGGTGAGGGTCGCCGTGGACACGATGGCCGGATGGCCGGACTCGAAGGCATGGGCCACCGCGGCAACCAGATAGGCGAGCGACTTGCCCGTTCCGGTGCCGGCCTGGACCAGGAGGTGCTCGCCCTTGGCAATGGCTTCAGCCACGGCATGCACCATCTGGATCTGCCCCGGGCGCTCGACCCCACCGATGCCCTTGACCGCGGCGTCCAGGAGCTCGTCGAGATCTGAGGCTTTCGAGGGCATTGCCTCAGGCTATGCCAGTACGCCGACGCCGCCCCTTTGCACCGCCACGCCGGATCCCGGGCCAGGGCTCAGACCGTCGCTACTGGTTTGACTCCGCGGTCGCTCCGGTCCTCGCTACGCGGCGACCCTCACTCCCTGTCGCGCAAACCGAGTAGGCCGTGAGCTCGTCGACCAGGGCCTGGTGAACCTTCGCCTCGACCCGGGTGCCGTGCTCGGTGTGCTCGGTCGTGAGGATCTCCCCCTCGCGGTGCAGCCTGTTGACGAGGTCTCCCCGGTCATACGGCAGCAGTACCGTGACCTCGATGTCAGGGCGTGGCAGCTCGTCGGCGATCAGGGCCTGGAGCTCGTCCAGCCCCTTACCCGTGCGGGCCGAGACCACGATCGAGTGCTTCTCGCTGAGGCGGAGGCGGTCCAGAACCTCGGGGTCGGCCGCGTCCGCCTTGTTGACGACGATGACCTCCCTGATCTGGTCACCGCCGACCTCGGCCAGAACGGCGCGCACGGCCGAGATCTGAGCCTCGGGGTCAGGATGGGACCCGTCAACGACATGTAGCAGGAGGTCCGCCTCGCTGACCTCCTCCAGGGTCGACCGGAATGCCTCGACGAGCTGGGTCGGTAGCGCACGGACGAACCCCACGGTGTCCGCTAATGTGAAGGCGCGACCGTCGGCCGTCTCTGCTCTGCGGACCGTCGGGTCGAGGGTGGCGAACAGCTGGTTGTCGACCAGGACGCCGGCGCTGGTGAGGCGGTTCAACAGGGAGGACTTGCCGGCGTTGGTGTATCCCGCAATGGCCACACTGGCCACGCCGTTGACCTTGCGGCTGTGGCGCTTGGTATCACGCGTGGTCTTCATGGCCTTGATCTCGCGCTTCAGCTTGGCGATCCGGGTGTTGATCCGGCGCCGGTCGAGCTCGATCTTGGTCTCACCGGGACCACGAGACCCCATGCCCTGGCCGCCTGCCGCCTGGCCGCCGGCCTGACGGGACATCGACTCGCCCCAGCCACGCAGCCTCGGAAGCAGGTACTGCAGCTGGGCAAGCTCCACCTGAGCCTTCCCTTCACGGCTCTTGGCGTGCTGGGCGAAGATGTCGAGGATCAGCGCTGTCCGGTCGATCACCTTGACCTTAACGACGTCCTCAAGGGCGCGTCGCTGGCTCGGACTGAGCTCGCCGTCGCACACCACCGTGTCTGCGCCCTCGGCAATGACGATGTCGCGCAGCTCGACCGCCTTACCGGACCCCAGGAAGGTGCTCGTGTCGGGCTTGTGGCGCCGCTGGATCAGCCCGGCGAGCACGATCGAGCCGGCAGTCTCGGCCAAAGCGGCAAGCTCACGGATCGAGTTGTCGGCATCCTCGACGCTTCCCTCGGTCCACACACCGCAGAGCACCACGCGCTCAAGGCGGAGCTGGCGGTACTCGACCTCGGTAACATCCTCGAGCTCGGTCGACAGCCCCGGGACGCGGCGCATGGCCGCGCGCTCCTCGCGATCGAGCTGGTCACCATCGACACCAGCACCGGTGCCGAAGCCTTCTTGACCGCGGTGCCACGTGTCGTCGTCATTGAGGGCTGACGCTTTGAAGTCGAACAGATCGGATCGTTGGGTCATATCT
>JBBRZV010000099.1:0-10125 GCA_038236365.1 Actinomycetales bacterium
CGTCCACGAGCTTCTCGCGCACCGCGTACATGGCCGCCTCCATACGGCTCCGGACCTGCAGTTTCTCGAGGATGTTGCGCACGTGGTTCTTGACCGTGTTCTCGGAGATGAACAGCTCGCGCGCGATGTCCTTGTTGGCCATGCCGCGGGCCACCAGCTTGAGCACCTCGAGCTCGCGCTCAGTCAGCCTGGGGACCGGGGTCGTCGGGCGCTCCTCGTGCTTCTTGATCATCAGGGCGAACTCGGACAGCAGCTTGGAGGCCATCGAGGGCGAGATCAGGGACTGGCCCGCCTGGACCGCTCGCAGGCCATCGGCGATCTCCTCGCCGGGAACGTCCTTGAGCAGGTATCCGTTGGCGCCGGCCCGAACCGCGTCATAGAGGTCGGACTGCTCATCGGAGATCGTCAGCATCACGACCTTGGTCGAGGGCACGAGCTCCTTGATGGCAAAGCAGGCCTCGATGCCTGAGCGACGCGGCATCCGCAGGTCCATGAGCACGACGTCGGGCAGCAGCTCCTCGGCACGGCGGATCGCCTCGGCGCCGTCCCCAGCCTCGCCGACGATGATGATGTCGGGCTCCTGGCCGAGAACAAGCTCAAGACCCCGCCGGTAGAGCACGTGGTCATCTGCCACCAACACCCTGATCGGCTCGCCGGGCACGCCCGAGCCGTCCAACTCCTGCGCCCCAGCCTGGACATTCGTGATCACCCGGACATCATGCCACGGACAAGGCACGACGAACGCAGGAGGACGGCCTGAAAAACGCCTCGTCAACTGCGAGGCAGGTCAGGACACGCTCGCCTGCGCATCGGAGACGTCCAGGTGAATCACGCCGTAGGACCAACCACGGCGGCGGTAGACCACGCTGGCCTGATCGGTGTCCTTGTCGTGGAACAGGTAGAAGTCGTGTCCGACCAGCTCCATCTCGTAGAGCGCCTGGTCCAATGCCATAGGCATGCTTGCGTGAATCTTCTCGCGGACCTCAATCGGCGAATCTCCATCTGCATCAATGAGATCCACTCCACTGCCGGCCGCAGCCGCAACACCGGCCGTCTCGCCAGTGAGTGCCGCCGCGCCTTCAAGTCGCGCCGTGGCCTGGGCAACGGACTCGGGAACACGTCGACCACGGTGGACTCGACGCCGGTCGTGGTCACGCCGTAGGCGCTCCAGGAGCTTGTCCATCGCGATGTCCAAGGCGCCGTACTCGTCGTCGGCGCTCGCCTCGGCCCGCACCACCGGTCCCTTGACATGACAGGTGATCTCGACTCGGTCAGATCCTTTGGCCTGCCGCTTGTTGACCTCATGAGTAATCACAACATCGAGGCGCTGAACGCGCGGCGCGAGCTGTGGAACCTTGGCGAGCTTCTCATCCAAGTGACGGCGGAAGCGCTCAGAAACCTGGACGTGCCGTCCAGTGACGACGATCTCCACGGGTGTCCTCCCTTGAGTTTCGGCGCCCGAAAACGGGGGCCCTGGGGGTCATACGAGAACGCTAGCCCACGAAGGCACAACGCGATAAGGGGGACCCCAGACCCCATCTCAAAGGAGTATGCCGCGGCGTTGGGTCGCCGCGACCGTTGCCGCCGCGACGTGGCCGGCACCACCAGCACTCAAGGCTCGCGCGGCCTCTATGAGGGTGGCTCCAGTGGTGAGCACGTCGTCGACCAGGAGTGCGGTCAGCCCTTGGATGTTGGCTGACCACCTGGGCCGCACCTCCATCGCGCGCTCAAGGTTGTCGGCGCGTTGCCTGTGGTCGAGCCCGGCCTGGTCGGCCACTCGGCGCCGAAGCCTCAACGCCGGCGCGAACGCGAGCTCACGCTCTGAGAGACCCATCCGGCGAACGGCTTCACGAGTCAACACCTCGAGCGGTGCATCGCCGCGTCGGCGGATGGCGGCCGGAGACGACGGGACCGGAACGACGAGCACCGGTCCATTGCCAGAGTCCAGGACTGCTCTCAGGTGGGACTCACCCTCAAGGGCTGCAGCCATCGAGCCGGACAACATCGGCGCCAGGACCGATACCACGTCCCGGCGGTCGTCGTCCTTGAACGCCACGAGCACCGCCCGCACCGCCGCGGCATACGGGCTGGCAGCCCACGTTGGTGGGTACCCCGCAGGACAAGGGGTGGGGCATACCTGCTTGGCGCCTCCGGGGTAGGTCGCGTGGCCCGTGCCCCGCGCACACACCAAGCACCAGGTGGCGCCCGTTGCCCCGCACCCGGCACACGTGGTCGGCAGCGCCAGCTCCAGGGCGGCGACCAGCGAGCGACGGGCTGTACTGATCCTGGTCATGCTACGAGCCTGCCCGCAAGGGGCGGACGAGTTCTTCGGTACGCCCAGCCTGTGGGTGTTCGGCCAGGATCCCTGGGGTTGTGGACAAGGCATCGTCAAGGGACGGTCAAGACACGATCACGACATGGCCCGAAATACGTCATTTGACGTACAGGCCACGTCCTTGGCCGTCATGATGGGTGCGTTCCAACAACGGGGTAGTAGACGGGCAGGATGTCAGTGCGATCGTTGTGGGTCGCTTCAACAGGCACATGGCTCCGCGGAGCCGTGGTCTGCTTTGTCCTAGCCGTTTCATCGTTGCTTGGACAGGGGCTGGCCGTGCTCCCCTGGGCGCTGTTAATTTTCGTCGTCGACCTCGCCGTCGGGCGACTGCTGACACACGCAGACCTAGCAGCACGTCGTGGTGAGGCGTTCGCTCTGGTCATGGCTGGAGCCATCGTCGCGGGCGTCTCGTTGTGGATCAACGCCGCACCCGTTCCCGGAGCCTTCATGCTCCTCCTTGTGCCGGCTTATCGGGCGGGTGAGGTGTGGGGCCGCCGCGCGACGTTCCTGGCCGTGTTGCTCAGCACTGCCGCTGCATCCTTGGGCGGGTTGACCACTCATCGTCTGGACCAGCTCTTCGTCGGCTACCTGATCCAGTGGGCCGGTATGGCGCTCATGGTCGGCGTCCTCGGAGCCTGGTCAACGTTCCTCCGTCAGCAGAGCACCCCGCGGTCATTCAGCCCAGGGGCAGCACGCGAGGCGGCTCTGCTCCTGCGTCGGCTCGGCACGCTTGCGGAGTCCATCGACGGGGGTTTCGACACACCCGCCTCCGCCGAGCTCTTGCTCGACGCACTAGACGCCCGGGTCCGTAGTGCTCGTCGCGGTGTCCTCGTGGGTTTCGGCAGCGACCCAGCGGTGCCCCTCGCGCTGCGTGGTGCTGAGCGCGCCCCCTGGGATGAGCCGACCGTCGACCAGTCGGTGTTGGGCCAGGCCTGGCGCTCAGGGGAGTCAGCGATGGGGCTTCGCACCGACGGGTCCGGCGACGAACGGGCCGTCATGGCGATCGTGCTGCAGGACAATGCGGGGGTGCGCATCGGCGTTGTCGTGCTGGACCGCTCCGCGACAAGTCCCTTCTCGGGGGGCGATTTCAAGGCCGCCGTCGAAGTCGGCGAGATTCACAGCGCCAACCTCGACGTAGCACTGATCTTCGCAGCGCTGCGTGAGCGAGCCGGATACGAGGAGCGCGAGCGACTGGCCCGCGAGATGCATGACGGGATCGCCCAAGAGCTGGTGGCCCTCGGATACCGCATTGACGTGATGCGCCGTCAGGCTAAGGCGGACGCGCCCGCCTTGTCAGCTTCCCTCAACACCCTGCGGGAGGACCTCAGCGGGGTCCTTGTGGATCTTCGGCTGCGCATCTCGGACCTGCGGATCGCCGTTCGGCCCGACCAGGGACTCGGCGCCATTGTGGGCGCCCGAATCCAACGGTTCGGCTCAACCACCGGGCTGGCCGTGGTGCTGCGACTCAACGAGACTGGCTTCCGCCTGCCAGCGCATGTCGAGTCGTTGATCTATCGTCTGGTCCTCGACACCCTTGCGGACGCGCGCCACGCCCCGGGGGCGACGTCGGTCGACCTGACCCTCGACGTCGAAGCTCCCCAAGCCTTCCTGCGCATCAAGCACGACGGTCTATCAGCGCTGCGCCAGGAAGATTTCATCGATCACCCCCTCACCGCGCTTGGTGCCACTATCGTCGTGGACAGCACGGCGGCCTCTGGGGTCGTCCTGCAGATGTACCTGCGCCAACGCCGGTCTGCAGAACTTGCCCCACTCATCACCGAGAGGATCCCCCAGAGATCATGAGCATCAGCGTCGTCATCATCGATGATCACGCTCTGGTCCGCCAGGGCGTAGTCAGTCTCATCCAGGCCGAGCCGGACCTCGTCGTCGTCGGCGAGGCTTCCTCCATCGCCGAGGGCGAGGCCATGCTGGCCTCGACGCGAGCCGACGTCATGCTCGTCGACGTGTCCCTACCAGACGGCAACGGCATCGAGCTGACCCGCACGGTGCGCGAACAGAACCCAACGATGGGCATCGTGGTGCTCACCATGCACAACGACGACGACACGCTTCTCAGCGCCCTCGATGCAGGAGCGTCGGCCCTGGTGCTCAAGAGCGCGTCGTCGGATGAGGTCGTGGACGCAGTGCGCCGGGCGGCGACCGCCCCGGACGCGTTCAGCGCGAGCGGTCTGGCCGGCGCGATGCGGCGCCATCAGGCCGCGGCGCTGGCCCGCCCGCAGCTCACGCCTCGCGAACAAGAAGTGCTTCAACACCTTGCGGCGGGCGGTTCCGTGGCAGAGGTGGCCAAGTCGCTCTACATGAGCGAGTCCACCGTGAAGACCCACATCGGCAAGGTCTACGACAAGCTCGGCGTCCACAACCGCGCTGCCGTCATCATGGCGGCCGTCCGACTGGGGCTCGTCAAAGACGTGGCCCCAGCCGCCAACTGAGCGCAACTCTCCCCAAAAAAACGGGACACCACGAAGGCCGCCTGCGATTTCCGAAGGCGGCCTTCGTGTCCCCTGAACCCTCCCCGTCGAACTGGTCCGCCTTCTACATGTGGCTGAAGGTATCGGCGATGCGGATGCCGGCCGGCCCGATGATGACGATGAACATGGCTGGGAAGATGCACAACAGCATCGGAAAGAGGATCTTGACCGGCACCTTCATGGCCTTCTCCTCGGCACGCTGACGCCGGATGAGGCGCATCTGGTTGGCTTGCTCGCGAAGCACTCCACCGATGGGGAGGCCGAGCCGGTCAGCCTGGACCAGAGCAGTCACGAAGGTACGCAGCTCATTGACGTTGTTGCGACGGGCCATGGAGACGAAAGCCTCACCCCGCGGCTTGCCGATTTGAATCTCTTGGAGTGCGCGAGTGAACTCCCCACCCACAGGACCGGTTACTGAGCGGGCTACCTGCATAAGCGCGGCATCAAAGCCCTGGCCGGCTTCAACGCAGACGGTGAGCATGTCCAGAGCGTCAGACAAGCCTCGGCTCAGCTCCTCCTGACGTTTCACTGCGATGTTGTAGAGCAGCAGATCGGGCAGGAAGAATCCGAGTGCCGCGGCGGCAATCACAATAACAAAACCTTTTGGCGTGAAGCCTCCACCGAAAACCAGACCCAGAACGCCGAAGATCAGGAGAGCCGCGCCCTTGGCGCCCATGATCGACTCCACGGTCCAGGATTTGGGGTTGCCAGCCGAGTCGAGCTGTCGGACAAGGCGCTCGCCGGTACCGGATGGAGAGAGTCGCGAGGCAAGGGCTCGGGTCCCCTCGAGGAACGGTTTGACCAGACGCTCGCCAACTGCGAGGTCGTTCTTGGCGACCTCGTGCCGGCTGACGTTGTGTTCGATGAGCGCCAAGCTGCGAGCGACGCCACTGACCTGGCCGCGCCCGCCGAGTGCGAACGTCAAGGCCATCCCAAGCCCTCCCACGAGGGCAACTGCCGCGGCGTAAAGGACCAAGGAACCCATCAGATCTCCACCTTTACAACCTTCTTCATCCAGAACCAGCCAATGACCATCGAAACGCTGCCAGCCGCGAGCATCGCCCAGCCGATCGGGCCGGACCAGAGCAGTGCGATGTACGGCCTGTTTGCCATCATCATGTAAAAGAACAGCCCGATTGGGAGCGCCATCAAGATGTATGCCGAGAGGCGCCCCTCCGCTGACAGCCCCTTGACAAGTCGCTTCAACTCTTCACGCTCACGCAACGTGGTTGCGGTCGTCCTCAGTGTCTCGGCAAGGTTGCCGCCAACTTCTCGCTGAATGCGGATTGCCATCGTCGTCCACGTCAAGTTGACAGAGCCCATCCTTTGAGCCAGACGGTCGAGCGTGTCTTCCAGGGTTGCGCCGATACGCGTCTCGGCCAGAGCTCGCGAGAATTCCTTGGACGAGGGTTCTGAGGCATCTCGGACGACAGCGTCTATACCTTGAGCAAGGGAGAAGCCGGTGGCCAGACTGCTAGCGAGAAGAGTCAGGACGTCTGGCAGCTGTGCCTCGAACTTGCGTGCCCGACGCTTGGCCTTGAAGGACAAGAACATGGTGGGTGCAAACAACCCCACGAGCACTCCGACAACCACTGCGAGGAAACCAGTGATCGCCGAGCTGTGAGAGAAAAACCATGCGGAGGCGGTAGTGACAACGACAGCAACAGCGCGAAGGACGTACCACTCGTTGGCGCGTAACGGCAGGTCGGCCCGCTCAAGCAGGATCGCCGTCTTGGCTGTCGACTCACGCTTGCGGGTCAGCTTGTCGCTCAGGCCCAGGATCTGCTCGCTGATCGCGCTCGGGGTGGCGACGGGCTGAAGCGCCCCCTTGACCTTTCCCTTGCCGACGTACTCATCCATCGACTGCAGTCGCCGACTGCCCGCAGAGGTGAAGGTCGGAGAGATCGCGATGATGCCGACACCTAAGAGACCCAGGAAAACGGCGAGCGCGGCGACGATCATCATCATCATCATCATCGGCGCGGACCACCAACCAAAGCGAAGGCCGAGGCCGGGAGCTCGATGCCGAGGTCCTGCAGGTTCTGGGTAAACTTCGGCCGCAGGCCGGTTGAGCGCAGACTGCCTAGGAAGCGGCCATGCTCATCGCGTCCTGCCGAGTAGTCGAAGGTGAACAGATCCTGCAAGGTGATCACGTCGCCTTCCATGCCGGAAACCTCAGTGATGGCCGTGATTCGACGGGTGCCATCCCGCAGGCGCGCCTGTTGGACAATGAGGTCGATCGCTCCGGCCACCTGATCGCGAATAGCCCTGATCGGAAGGTCGATACCAGCCATCAGCACCATCGTCTCCAGGCGCGAGAGGCTGTCACGGGGAGTGTTCGCGTGGACCGTGGTGATGGAGCCGTCGTGGCCGGTGTTCATGGCCTGGAGCATGTCCAGAGCAGCGCCATCGCGTACCTCGCCAACAACGATTCGGTCCGGACGCATACGGAGCGAGTTACGCACCAGATCCCGGATGGCAATCTGTCCTTTGCCCTCGATGTTCGGGGGTCGGGACTCGAGACGCAGGACGTGAGCCTGGTTGAGCTGCAGCTCCGCGGCGTCCTCGATCGTGACGATGCGCTCGTCGTGCGGAATGTACCTGGACATGACGTTGAGCAGCGTGGTCTTCCCGGAGCCCGTGCCTCCCGAAATGATGATGTTCAGCCGACCCAGCACACAGGCCTCGAGCACATCGCGGACCGCCGGGGTGAAGGTGCCGAAGGCAATCAGGTCCCGGTCGGTGAACGGGTCGGTGGAGAACTTGCGGATGGTCAGGATGCTGCCGTCCAGCGCGATCGGCGGGACCACAGCGTTCACCCGCGACCCGTCAGCAAGTCTTGCGTCGACCATTGGCTGAGACTCGTCCACCCGACGACCGACCCGACCGACGATCTTGTCTATCGTGCGACGAAGGTGCGCCTCGTTGGTGAAGGTGGCGGCGACCGGATAGATCTTGCCTGCGCGCTCGATGAAAATCTGATGTGGCCCGTTGACCATGATCTCGGTGACCTCAGGGTCGCGCAGCAGCGGCTCCAACGGGCCGTGCCCGAGAATCTCGTCGGCGACCTCCTGGGAGATCCGCGTGCGATCCGAGGCCGAGAGCGGCGTGCTCTCCCCTTCAAGCACCGTCTGAAGCGTGAGCCGCACTCGCTGTTCGAGGTCGGACTGTTTCAGGTGCGGGTCATACAGCTGCGGCCCAAGACTGTCGATGAGGCCTTGATGGACGCTCGCCTTCACCTTGGCAAAGGGGTCTACAACGTGCGATGGGCCGGGCTGTGCCTCGGCGCCATTACCGGTCTCGCGACTCTGACGACCTTGCTCGAGTCGTTCCGCAAGGCTCATGCTCCACCCCTTCGGAAGAATCGACGACCAACTGAGGCGAGATCACGATGCTCGGACCGATGGGCGGCAAACGTCTCGGGTCCACCCGTAGGCAGACTCTTGTTGGGAACCCGCACATTGTCCCGGACGAGCGTCTTGAGAGCCGTGCTGACGGGGTGCCGTGGATCGTCAAGAACCAGAAGCACTCCCCGGTTGGCCGCGGCAGGAACGGAGACGCTGCTGGGGATCTGCACGGCAATCGGCCGGTGCAGGGCCGTGGCGACGTCATCAATGGTAAGACCAACCTTGCTGTTTGCCCGGTTTAGGACGACGACCCAACTGTCGCGAGGATGGCCGAGCAGATCCAGCGTGTCCAGGGTGAGGCGAAGGTTCTTCACCGCGGGAACATCCAGGGTTGCCAACAGGATCGAGACATCACTCATGTCGAAGGCCGCGAGCACGTGCTCGTCGAATGCGGGAGGCGTGTCGACCACGATGTAGTCGTAGAGCCCCTTGGCGACCTTGATGAGCTCGGTTACGGTGGCCGCAGGGATATGGTCGGCTTCGGCAGGCGAGGACGGGGCACAGACGACGTCCAGGCCGGAGGAGTGTCGCACCACCACCGAGTCCAGCCCCTGTTTGTCGAGGTGGCCGCTCATGGCCACGATGTCGGTCATGCTCCGCTCCGGGGAGATGCCGAGGCAGATGGCGACGTCGCCGAACGCCAGGTCGAGGTCGACCAGCAGGACGCTGGACCCGTCGGAGGCGAGTTCCCCGGCCACGTTGGTCGACACGGTTGTCTTGCCGACGCCACCTTTGGCAGAAAAAACGGTAATGACCCGTCCATCACCTCTTGACGTGGACTCGGTGTGACCAGTCAGCCGCCGGGAAAGCTCCAGGCTGCGTTGGCAACCCTCCAACAACGCCTCAAGGTCGTCTGCGTCAACAACTTCACGAACACCCGAACGAAGGGCATGGGAGAGCACCGCGAGGTCGAGCCTGCGCCTCATCATCACGACGCCGACCTCGGGCCGCTCCAGCCTGAGCTTCTCCGTGACGCTCAGTGCCGCCGTGAGGTCGACATCGGCGCCCACGACCAGGAGCAGCTCGGCAGCATCATCACCGAGGTGACGCAGCGCTGCCGGCCCCGAGTCCATGACCCGCATCCCCGCGCCAAGGGCCACCCGCAGGTTTTCTGCTGACCGCTCGTTCGTTTCCCAGAGAATCGTCATGTCTTCTTTCCCTGCTCCGAGCGATCAGTGACTGAGAATGGTTGCGTCGTTGACGACGCTCTTGGGATTGACCTTGACGCCCGTCCCGAGCAGGCCCCCATACAGGAGGGTGCCGGTCTGAACCGCGTGGACCAACAGCTGCCCGTCGGCGGGAGACACGGCGACGGTGACCAGCGCTGCGTTGCCGGCCTGCTGCTGCTGTGCGCCGGCCGCCGCAGTCGGCGCCGGTTGGGAAGTCTGACTGCCCACCCCGATGACCTCGACGTCGGCCAGCAGGATCCTGGTCTCTTGCGCGGTGGTGGTCGCGGCGGCGCCTGAGGCCTTGCCGCCGAGCGTGTCGAAAATCACGATATGCGACTGCGGTGTCAGCAGTGGGGCGATGCGCTGAGGATCCGCCAGATTCACGGTGATCGCGATCATGCCCGCCGGGATGGTCGAAGTGTTGGCCGTGCTCGGCAGCGCGCCGAAGCGCGAAGTGAGAACGATCTCCCCCGGCTGGATCGTTGACGTTGCCACCTGCTTGGCGATGTCAGCGGTGACGGCCTTCAAGGCCCCCAGCGGCACGCCCTTGGCGACCACACTCTCCGGCACGATCAACTGCTGGCTGACAGCGTCCGCGGCGGTCGTACCCATAGGCACCTCAGCCTTGGCAATGAAAACCGTCTGCGGGGCCTGGCCTGCGACGGCGCGACCGTCGGCGGCCTGGGCGTAGACCACGACTCCTACCACACCCAGCATGGCGACGA
>JBBRZV010000100.1:0-9822 GCA_038236365.1 Actinomycetales bacterium
CTTGTCGAGCAGAAGGGACCGAGCCAGCGTCGATGCGGGTAGGTGCCGTTGTTCGGCGGCGCGCTGGATCGCGTCGTATTCGGACTGCCGCAGCCGCAGGGTCAGCATGCGTGACCGATTCGGCCAACTGATGGAGGCGTCCGCCGGGAACTCGGTCTCCGGGTCGGCGTCGGCGGCTGCCTCAACACTCGTCCTGCAGCTCGTGGGCCAGCTTTGAGTCGAGTCGCTTGGTCATCAGGTTCTCCCTTCGGTGTAGAGCCGCAGCGCGCGGCCGGTGGCTGGCCACGCGGTCATGCCATGCAGGTCGCCGTCCAGATCTCGGTAGGCGAGTACAAGGAGTACGGCACCAGCGGCGGCCGAGTAGCCGATGATGGCAGTGCCTTGAGCCGTGATGTCCAGTAGGGTCGACCTGGACAGCGTCGATGCCAGACTGACTGCCACCCCGAACCGGGATTGCACCCGGTGCGCTGAGTGCACCTCGATGTACGGAACCGCTCCGGTGGGCGATCCCTTGTCGAACGCGCGGAATGCGCCTTGACCGGAAGTTCGTTTGACGCAGGGCAGATCAACGACCCATCCGCGTGGGGGCCTGGCGTCCTGCTCGCCCAACGACAGCCGCGACTGCTGCGCTTCACCACCACCGCCGCTGGCGCCAAGAAGCGGAAGCTCACCATCACCACCGGCTCGGTCGCCGGCATCGACGCATATGTCAATAGCCGACCCGTGGCGACCACCGCCACCAACGACGGGACCACCCAGATCACCATCCCCGCCTCCGCCGGCGACGTCATCCGCCTCGAAGGTTACGACCCCGCAGGCGTCCTCATCGCGGCAGCTCGACAACAGCTGTAGCCAGACCCATTCACGACGCCAGCGAGGCGGCACTAGCTAGACGCGCCCACAAGAGCAGAAGGCCAAGGCAGCGGGCTGACACCAGCCCCGGCATCGGGTGCTCGTTCGCTGGACCAGAAGAAGAAGGGCCTCGGGGTGGGCCGGTTCCGAGCCGCTCCGGTGCGGCTCTCAGGCTGGGACGGCGTCCCGTGTCCGGCGTTGTTCGGCCCGCCGCAGGCCGTGGGAGTACAGAGTTGTGTCGAACCAGGTGGGGAAGGCTTTGGCCAGTCGGCTGGGTCCCAGGAAGCGGGCGTGACCGTTCGCGAGGAGGTCCCGGAACGGTACGAGCCCGATGAGCCACCTCTGCATCTGTGCGGTGTCGGCCTCCAGGGCGAGGTCGACGGCCAGGCCTTGGTCGTCCTTGCAGACCGTGATGCCGGGGCGTTCGATGTCCAGCCAGCCCTGGGCGCCCCCCGCGCCGGTGAGGATCAGGTGGACCACGGTGCGGGTCTCGGGCAGCTTGGCTGGGATGGCGAACTGGTGGGTGCGCCAGATCAGCGACAGGCCGTCTATGTCGTCTTCGGTCGGGTCGCCGAACACCCATTCCGCGGCCCAGTGCCCGATCGCCCACACGATGGGTGTCAGGCCCTGCCCGGCGGCTGTCAGCTCGTAGGCCCCGGATCGACCGGGTTGGCTCGCCGTGTGGTTGACCAGTCCTCGACGCTCGAGGTCTCGCAGTCGTTGGGCGAGCAGGGACCGGCTCGCCCGGGGTATCCCGCGATGAATCTCGTTGAACCCGCTGGCGCCGATCATCAGCTCGCGAATGATCAACGGGGTCCAACGATCACCGAGCACGTCAACCCCGCAGGCGATCGGGCAGTACTCTCTGCGGCTCATCATGGGTTTATCCTCCACCCTGACGATCCCATCGGGTAGTACGAATCCTGTACCGGCCCTGGGCCTCCTTCACGCGCCAGCCAGCAGGTTCGTTCGATCGCAATATGGCGTTTGTTGCGGGCCGCGAGGCGATCGACGGTGGTACGACATCGGCACTCGTTGCCGCGCAGCGGTCTACCGCATCGTGGTTGCTGAGAGGCGCGCATTCGAGATGGGTGCAGACCCCGAGCAGGCCCAGGCCTGCGGCCCGTGTCCGCGACCAGAGGGCGGGGCCGAGGAGCAGCATCTCTCACTGGCAACGCCAGCAAACCTATCGAGTTAGAGGAGATGTGACATGAACGCTGAATCGTCGGCCACCGAAATCGTGGTTCGCAACCACTTGCGAGCCTTCTTGGAGCAGGAGGGCGTCGACGCGATCGTGAAGGACTACCACGACGCCGCCCGGTTCTACAGTGAGGCCAAGATCTACCACGGCAAGCAAGAGATCCATGGCTTCTTCGTGGACTTCCTCGATGCGTTACCGGCGGGGTCTATGGAGCGGTTCACGCTCAGGAGCCTGCAGATCGAGGGAAACATCGCCTACATCACGTGGAGCGTGGGCAGCGATATCCCGCTGGGCACTGACACGTTCGTCGTCGACGACGGCAAGATCGTCGCCCAGACGTTCGCCATGCACGCAACACCGGCTCAAGAAGCCGTGGATGGCACCCGCAGACCCGCAGAGCTGGCTTCAACGAGCCCAGCGCCCCGCGCGCAATCGTCATAGGCGTCGCGGGCACCGATGCCCGTGGGGGTAGCAGTCGCACCCCTCGTTGAACAGACCCCATACGTCATTTCCGAACGTGAAACCAACCAGGAGGAACAATGACCACGACCCAGACCGCACCCAGCCAAATCGGGAGCGCCACCCTTGCCGAGTTCTCCGCGGGGCTGCGCGGCACCGCCGTGCTGCCAGATGACGCGGACTACGACCAGTCACGCCGCATCTGGAACGGAGCGCACGACCGGCATCCGGCAGTGATCGCTCAATGCGCCGGCGTGGCCGACGTCATGCGCACGGTCGACCTCGCCCGCAGCGAGAGAGTGCCCCTCGCGGTACGCGGCGGAGGCCATTCCATCCCCGGGTTCTCCACCCTCGATGGCGGCATCCTGCTCGACCTGTCCGCGATGACGGGCATCGAGGTCCGTCCCGACGACCGAACCGTGACGGCACAAGCCGGTTGCACCTGGAAGGACCTCGACGCGGAGACCCAGCAGTTCGGGCTTGCGGTGACCGGTGGCCTGGTGTCCTCGACCGGGATCGCCGGGTTTACCACCGGCGGGGGCATCGGTTGGCTCATGCGCAAGTACGGGCTGGCCTGCGACAACCTGATCGGGGCTGATGTGGTGACCGCTGACGGCCAGTTCGTCCACGCCAGCGCCCACGAGAACACAGAGCTCTTCTGGGGTTTGCGCGGCGGCGGTGGCAACTTCGGGGTGGTTACCTCCTTCGAGTACCAACTCCACGAGGTCGGCCCGACGGTGCTCTCGGGTCTGGTCTTCTACCCGGCCGAGGAGGTCGAGCAGGTGCTGGCCGGGTACCGGGCGGCGTGCGCGGCGGCCCCAGAGGAGCTGACGACGCTGGTCAACCTGACATCCGCGCCGCCGGTGCCGTTCCTGCCTGAGGCGGTGCACGGGATACCGATCATCGGTGTCGGTGGCTGCTGGTCGGGCGACCCCGACGCAGGCGAGGCGGCCACCGCGCCCTTCCGCTGCCTGGGCACCGTGATCGCGGACGTGTTTGCCACCAACCCGTACACGGGCTGGCAGCAGGCGCTCGACCCGCTCTACCCACGGGGCATCCACAACTACTTCCGCTCCGCGTTCCTGCCCGCCGTCGACGCCCGGGCGCTGCGCGTGTTGCAAGAGTCGTTCGCGACGCTGCCCAACTCACTGGCCGAGATCCACCTGCAACACCTCGGTGGCGCCGTGGGCCGGGTCGCCGTGCAGGACACCGCCTACGCCCTGCGCGACCAGCAGTTCATCGTCAACGTCATCGCCCGCACCCCAGACGCCAACGGGTTCAGCGAAGCCATCGCCTGGGCCCGCGCAGTTACGGCTGCCCTCGGACCCGACGCCAGCACCTACGTGAACTTCACCGGCGACTCCGACCCGACCCTGGTCCGGGCGTCCTACCCACCCGAGACTTACCAGCGGCTGGTCGAGCTGAAGAACCAGTACGACCCGAGCAACCTGTTCCGTCTCAACCAGAACATCCGCCCCACCGAATGACCCAGAAACAGGCGACCCACCTGGCCGGTCGGAAACCAGCAGGGTCGTGGCGGATGGACCTGACGATGTCCGTGAACCATGGTTCGTGCAACGTGATGGAGAATCTCAAAATGACGCTCGCGGATACCATCCCTACCCCACCCGAAATGCAGATGTCGAGGGTCCGAACGTGGAGGCCCAAGGTACGAGATCGCCAAGGAGCAGCGGTAGCCACCGTGCGAACAGCCGCTTTGGACCCGGCCGCTCCGATCCTTCCGCCCTTCGACCCGACGAACGCGCAGAAGGCCTGGCTGGCTGCTTTCGAGTACCGCGTGGCGTTGTGGTCTCTTCTCGAGTCAGCGAAGGCCCGGGTCAACCCCATCTGGACATACACGCCGGCTAGTCCCGCCGGTGACAATTCGCCGTAGCGGTGCCCCCTCGTCAGCGTGAGCGTCTGGTGGATACCACGGCGTCAGTGCCCGGTCAACGATCGTCAACCGGTGATCGCCTTGTCCAAGACCGATCGTCGCCGAGCCGTCAGTCTGGTGTCGCTCACCGTTCGTCTTGCGGCGCACGTTCTGAGGCTGCGGTCTGTCGGCAACGCTCGAAAATAGGCCGATCCGATGCTCACTCGTTTGCAAGCGTCGTCGACAGCGGTCTTTGGCGGAAAGACGTGATCGTCGCGGCCGATCAAGACGCCCCAGGACCGAGGCCGGGTCCATCCCGATCGCCCCGCGCGATGTCATGTCGCATAGTGAGGTATTTCCACGGCTGCATGGCTGCCTGTCGAAGCGACACCATGGAGGCATGAACCGATTCTCTCCAGATGCCATCGACATGTCGGGGCCACAGCACGACGTCGTACATCCCGCCTTCACGTGCCCGACAGCCCGCTTGGAAGTGGACCTCTGATGGACGCTGCGATCTGGCATCACAGCCCTGACCTGAACCAGGTCAACGAGATGAGTGCGGGCTGTGCCATCGGCCACCTCGGCATCGAGTTCATCGAGTTCGGCTCGGACTACTTGACCGCGCGAATGCCGGTCGACAGCCGGACGCAGCAACCGGTGGGGATCCTGCACGGCGGCGCCTCCGTGCTGCTCGCCGAGAGCCTGGTCAGCTGGGCGGCCACCTTCGTCGCCGAGCCAGGCAAGGCGTGCGTTGGCATGGAGATCAATGCCAACCACCTGCGACCGGTCACCTCCGGCTGGGTCAGCGGGACCGCCCGGCCGATCGCGCTGGGTCGTCGTAGCCAGGTCTGGGAAGTCCGGATCGTCGATGACAACGACAAGCTAGCGTGCATCTCTCGCTGCACGCTGGCGGTGATCGAGGCCCGGTGATTCGTGCCCGCCGCTTTGACCTACCTCATTTCCCGGATCCGGGAGATGCCTCGGACCTCCCGGGCTAACGCAAATGCCGCGTGGTGGGGGCGTGCTGTAGCGGCGCGGGCAACGCGAAACCCGTGCGATTAAATGGTCAAGTGAAGGCGCAGCGCCAGGAGCTCGGTGAGGCACGGCTACGCGGCGGAGGTCGTGTGGCCTACGCGGTCACGGGTAGCGGCCCCTACCTGCTGGTGGTACCTGGCTGGCTCAGTCATCTCGAGCTCGGCTGGGCCGTTCCCGCTGATCGCCTGTTCTATGAGTCGTTGGCCCAGGGCCGCACTTTGGTCCGCTACGACCGGCCGGGGTGCGGGCTCTCCGAGGACTACCACGGTCCTGCGACGATGGAGCTGGAGCTGGCCGCGATCGCGGCCGTCGCTGAGGCGGTCGGTATGACGCGCTTCGACCTCTTCGGCTTCTCCATGGGGGCGGCGGTTGCAGCCCAGTGGGCCTCGGATCGCCCCGACACGGTCTCGCGGATGGTGCTCTACGGCGGCTGGGCCACCGGAGCGT
This sequence comes from Actinomycetales bacterium, assembly GCA_038236365.1. GTDB lineage: Bacteria > Actinomycetota > Actinomycetes > Actinomycetales > Dermatophilaceae > UBA4719. The sequence continues at coordinate 5,871 of JBBRZV010000100.1, forward strand.
CCATCGGCGACGAGGCGAGCAGGCATTACGTCCTCGGCCTACTCGGAGCCAGCTGGGGCCTGGGGTCGGACCTGCTCACCAACCTCTTCGCACCAGAGGCGGATGCCGGCACCCGACGCGCGCTCGCCGGCTACCAGCGCGCCGCATCGTCCGCGGAGACGGCGGTCGCGCTGCTACAGCTGGCCTACGAGCTTGACGTGCGACCAGCGCTTCCGCTGGTTCAGTCGCCCACGCTGGTGCTGCACCGACGCGAGGACCGAGCAGCCCCGATCGCGCAGGGCAGAGTGCTGGCCGAGGAGATCCGCGGCGCGGAGTTCGTCGAGCTCGATGGCCGATCCCATCTCCCCGCCATCGGGGATGCTGGCTCAGTGGTAGCCCAGGTCAGACGCTTCCTCGGGCTCCCGGCCGTCCGGCGCGACGTAGCGACCGGGCTCACCGACCGCCAGAGCGAGGTGGCGGCACTGGTGGCCGACGGGCTCACCAACCGTGAGCTGGCCGAGCGCCTGGGCATCTCCGAGCGGTCCGCCGAGTCGCACCTGGAGCGGATCCGGTTACGCCTCGGATTCAGGTCACGTGCCCAGGTCGCCGCCTGGTACATCGCCACCGGCCCGCATAAGTGAGGTATTTCCACCGCTGACCCCGGGCCGTCGAGACGGAACGATGGTCGGTATGCGCAGTCGCCCCGGAGACCTGGTCCTGTCCGCAGCCGGCTGGCTGGAGTTCCTCGCCGTGGTGGGGTGGACGGTGGCGTTCCTCGCCGGCCAGGTCGTGCCCCGGACCGTCGACGGCCCTGCGCAGATCTCGAGCGGGCTAGCGGTCCTGGTCGACCTTGCCCTATTTCTGCTCTTCGCCGTCCAGCACTCGGTGATGGCACGGCCGCAAGTGAAGATCTGGCTGCGTCACCGTGTCCCGGAGCGGCTCGAGCGTACGACCTACGTCCTCGCCACCAACACCTGCCTGATCCTGCTGCTGTGGTTCTGGCAACCATGGGGTGGTCGCGCCTGGCACCTCGCAGGTGCGGCGGCGTTCGTCCTCTGGTTACTGTGCGCGGCCGGTTGGCTGCTGGCGATCGCCTCGACGTTCGCGGTCGACCACCTCGAGCTCACCGGTCTGCGTCAAGCCGGCTGGGCACCTGCGCGCGACGCCCAACCCACAACGCTCCAGGTCGATGGCCTGCACGCCCTCGTGCGGCACCCGTTGATGACCGGGCTGCTGATCGCGTTCTGGTCGACCCCCCGCATGAGCGCGTCGCACCTCCTCTTTGCTGCGGTATCGACCAGCTACATCGCCGTGGGCATGCGCTTCGAGGAACGCGATCTGCGTCGCAAGTTCGGTGCTGCCTACGATGACTATGCATCCCACGTCCCTGCTCTCGTCCCCGGGACGGGGTCCCTACGACGCGTCAAGCCAGCGGCTACGAGGGCATGAGCGCGTCGCAGGCGAACCCTTTCGGCAGACCCTGACGCACTCGGGCGACGAAGAGAGCCACGCCAATGACGCGTGATGCGCCTTATGCGAGGAACTTCCCTACGCCTTGCAGCAGTTGTCAGCGTTGAAGCGCACCCCAAGGCTGCGACTTGCGCCCCCGCGTGTCCGATAGCGGAACGGTCTGCGGTGCAAGTCGCCGCTCGCCATCATCTCGATCATCCCGTGGCGGGATCCTTGATCGGGATGGCCAGGACCTCGTCGAAAGCGTCCAACTTGAGGGGTTCGACGTGCCGGTCAGCTCGTTCGGCTATCGGCCCGCGTTGCCCGGCACAACATGGGATCGGCGAAGGTTCTCGCTCGCAGCGGATTCGTGCAGGTCGGTGCCGAGGCGTCGTATGCCGACGGGCTTGGGCGAGAGGTCGTCGAGCACACCTATGAGCTCGCTCGGTGGCGTTGCGGCCCCGTCTCACCAGTCGATCCATCGCTGCCCACTACGCGGCGGACCTCCGCGGCGTGTCCTCTTTGGAACCCGGGAGGTCAGATCGAGCGCGGTCGTCGTGATGAGTGGTCGACGTAGCCCGTCGGCTCCGCAATCATGAGAGGACGACCGGTCGCCACGTGCGGGCGACGGGCGCCGGTCACGAGCCGGAGGAGGTCGCGGAGAAAGGGCCCGGAGCAGATGTCAGAGGTCGAGTGGAGCACCGATGTCTCGTGCGCGGGCTGGATCCGCCAGCGACTTGCCCCGTTCGGCTCCGGCGAGGTGAAGTCGGTGGTGCCGGCTGGCTTTGCGGTATACGCGCGGGTGCTGCACCCAGCGTATCCACCACCGGAGCAACCGACCATGACCGGTGGTCCGCCTTGTCGGCACTCGGTCATAGGTTGTGCACTCGAGCCTGAGGAGGCGAACGTGAGCGAACAATCCGCGGAGCGTCGACCAATTGGTTGGTGGCTCAAGACGGCCGATGCCCGGATCGAGCGAGCCTTCGAGGATGCCTTCGTGAGCCAATCGATCACCAGGCGGGAATGGCAGGTGCTCGAGTCAGTGGCCCGTACCCCGGTGCTGGAGTCCGAGCTGTTGGGGACAATGGAAGCGTTCGCGGGCGCCCAAGATGCCGTGGATGATCTGCGCCGTCGGGGTTTGCTCGCCAACGGCGGGGACGGGGTTCTGACACTGACTGACGCGGGCCAGGGGGCGCACCGTAGCGCGACTGCCGGCGTCGCAACTGTTCGGAGTGCTGTCACTGCCGCCCTGCCGGCAGAGAACTACGCCACCCTGATCCGGCTGCTGGCCGACCTCATCGACGGCCTTGACCGGACATCGAAGTCGTCGCATTGACCGATCCCTGGCCGGACCGGACAAGAACGCACACCTATCGCGGCAGGTCAGGGCATTTCGCTGCGGCGTTGCACCGTGAATACGGCGCCAGTCATGGGCGGCGGAGCGTCGCGTGCCGCTGGCCATGGCTGGAACGAGCGGACCAACCAGATCCGGTAGCTTCTCGTGGTTGCCCAGGCGTGGAGATTGCGGACCTCTGAGCGACAACGGACTGCCGCTACGGCGACGTTCTACCTGGCATAGAAGATCACCGGTTGACCATCGTCCTGAGATGTGTCGCAATCTTCGCGGTGAAGTGCTGGATCAGACCCGCGAGGTTGCGAAGGATTGAGGCCATGGGGGGCGTCGTGTTGTCGCCAGAGGTGTTCGGATCTGAGGTTGACTGTGACGATGACGACACGATCTCAGCTGGTCAACTCCGCTGTGGCCTTCGCTGCGGCCTGCCTGGTGATGATCACCGTGCATGAGCTCGGCCACGTGATCGGAGCCCTGGCCCAGGGGAATGCACCGGTGATGTACGGCTTCAGCGTCCAGGACCACTCCGCCACAGATCGTCACAGGTCGTCACCGCCTTGGCCGGACCGTTCCTGAGCCTGCTGAGCGGGCTGGGCATCCTCGCGCTGCCCCTGTCGAGGCTGGCGCCGTTCTGGCGACTGGCTGTGGTGTGGCTGGGGCTGCTGAGCGTCCAGGAATTCTCGGGCTACCTGATCACCGGCCCGTTCGCGCATGTCGGCGATATCGGCTCGGTCTTGGAGATCACCCGTGCACCTGTGGTGGTGGGATGGTTCGGGTTCCTGGTCGGCTGGGGCATCACCTACCTGCTTGGTCGGCACGCCGTGCGCCGGCTTGTGGGGTTCACCGCCCCCGACCAACCCATGGCTGCCCAGCTGCGCGCGTTGGGCCTGTTCGCCTGGCTGCTGGGCGCGGGCCTGGTCATTGTGCTGAGCCTCGGCCAGCTGACCGCCGGTGGCGTCGGTGGTGGCGTCGTCGTCTTCGAGGCCTTGGGGGTGCTCAGCTCGGGAATCTTCCTGATCTTCGTGCGCGTCTTCATGCGCGGTCTGGAACCCCCACTTGGTGAACCGGCGCCGCTGTTGGCGACGCCATGGGCCGGGATCGTCCTGCTGGCGCTCGTGGCGATCGCCCGTCAACTCGTCTTTGCAGCCGGGATCACCTTCTGAACGGTATGAA
>JBBRZV010000101.1:0-9733 GCA_038236365.1 Actinomycetales bacterium
TTGAGGTCGCCGGTTCGAGCCCGGTCGTCCGCTCGGAGGTTCACGCCTTCACGGTGGAGTGGCCGAGAGGCGAGGCAGCGGCCTGCAAAGCCGCGTACACGGGTTCAAATCCCGTCTCCACCTCGAGTCCACCTAGCACGATCCGACCCGGGCGATTGGCGCAGTGGTAGCGCGCTTCCTTGACACGGAAGAGGTCACTGGTTCGAACCCAGTATCGCCCACCAGCACGAAACGGCACCTGACCAGCGGAAACGCCACATCGGCGGCGCTCTCATCCCACTTCGGTGCAATGCGTGTGCGATTCGATTCGCCACACTGACTCGAAGCGAGCCGTGAAGTTAGACAGCGTCGCCAAGGCATCGCGTTCCGCACAACCGTGGAGCCGGGTCCCCGGCCGTGGTCAACTCACTCCTGGTCGCAGCGCCAGGCAGGACTCTGAGCCTTGTCGGCGGGGGAGCCCAGGAAGAAGTTCCGTCGGCGATGTCGAGCCCAAGCGGTCTTCTGTGCTTACCGGACAGAAGGCGACAACAAGACCAAGGAGCTGGCGATGAACGGCAAGAGCTACGAGACCCTCGCCGAGGCGGCGGAACGCACTCACGTCAGCGTCCGCACGCTGCGACGCTGGATAGCCCAGGGGCGCCTCAACGTCTACCGTGCCGGTCCGCGTCTGCTGCGGATCGATCCCAAGGCCATCGACGCCATGATGAAGGCCTCGCTGAGAAGGGGCGCCTAGCGGCGAATGGCTCGGGTACCAACTCGAGCGAGCGAGCTCGCGACCCGCGCCCGAGACAGCGGCCACGCCAATGCTGCTGTACGCGCTCATGCCGATGAGCGGACGTCCTCTCGTCCTGGATGTGCCGGTGATCCGGATATGGCTGGCTGTGCATGCCGGGGTCGGACCACTTAGGCACGAACATAAACGCTGCGAGCGACGGGCTGTTGCCGCCGGTCGACGAGCCAGCCCTGCCCGCGCGCCAACCCGCAACGTCCTAGTCGAGCACAGCCCGACCCGCGCCGCCGCGAGCAATCGCCATGGTGGTCTGTCCCGGCTTGCACCCGAGCGATGGCCTGTTGCCGATCGAGGGTGGCGGCGGGTCAAGGCTTGTAGCTGTCGGGACAACAGGGTGGCGCCTGCCGAGATCGGACTGTGCGATCTCGCTGCAAGCCTGGAGGTTGAGGTTCGGCTCGTAGGTGTTGACCGCCAGGCAAAGGCTGGCCCGGGCGAGAGGGCTGGCCGCAGACCCCGGCGCGTGGCGTGGTGGCTAACGTACTGGCAAACGGTCGGGCCAGCGATGGCGGGCAGGCAGTTAAAGCCGTTGCAAGGCATTGGACGGGCGAGGACAGTGACGTTTCGAGGAGCACTCTCGCTCCTTCTGGTGCGGGCGTCAGGAGCCCCCAGCCGTCTCCGACTTCCACTGGCCAATCGACCGGTGCTCAGGTCCCGCGTCGGCTGCGCTCCCTCTTCCGATCAAGCGCCACTCTTCGGGTAGGGCCGACGGGTGTCGAGCACTCGGAACCGTTGGCAGGACGCCCAGACCACACGTCGAGGGACATTCGCTTGGACCAGGCAACGCTCTGGTCGGCGCGGACGCCTTGAAAGGGAGTTGGCCATGAAGATCAACCGGATCCACGTCATCGGCGCGACGGTCGGGATGGTGGCGCTGACAGCGTCTGCCCCCATGGCCTACGCCTCGCCCCCAACGGGACTCACCCCGACGACGCTGGCCACCGCCAGCCTTCAGAGACCAGTGCACGTCAACCACGACGGCGTGAGGTTCAAGACGAAGGAAGCCACCGACGTCCGCGTCCAGCAGATCGTGTTCGCACCGGGCAGCAACTCCGGCTGGCACCACCACCCAGGCATGGTGATGGTGGTCGTGGCAACCGGGTCGGTGACGTTGTGGGATGAGCACTGCAGGCAGACGACCTACGGGCCCGGCCTTCCTCACGGCGCCGCGTTCGTCGAAAGCGGCGACGAGCCGGGTCTGGTCACCAGCAAGGACGGGGCGACCAACTACGTGACGTACGTCGTGCCGAAGGTCGCTCCGGCCGTCTTCCGGATCGAGGACACGGCGCCACGCTGCGCGTCCTGACCGCCCTCCGGTACCCCGGGCGTCCGCCTTCTGCCCCGGGCCGCGGGATCGCTACTCCAGCCGACTTCGTCACGCATGTCCTCGCTGGGTTCGTCCTTGACGGAGCCTGCGTCGCGCGTGCGGCGGCGGTTGCCCAGGAGATCCCGGGCCGGGGCTCGGGTGGTCAGCCCAGGATCGGATGTCGCTTCGGTGCCCGGCGTTCTCGCTTCCTCCGACATCCTCTGGGACGGTGACGGGTAGCCGACGGGTCGACGCTATGCGGCAGGAGTCGCCGGGAGGGGGAGCCGGATCAAGGATTCGGTGTTGAGGAGGGCCACACGACCTTGCCTCCGTCGCCGGTGGGGAGCACTCCCCAGGACCGGGCGAGTGCCGCCACCAGGAACACGCCACGGCAGTGCAGGGCGGTCGGCTCGGCCGGCTGCAGTATGGGCGGGGCGGGGGAGCCGTCCCGAACGCAGATGCGCAGCGCCGGGCCGCACTGGGCGATGGTGACGCTCAGGCCGGAGCGGGCATGCATGACGGCGTTGGTGACCAGCTCGCGGACGATGGCTACGGCGGGTCCGAGCTCGGCATGTCGGCCCCACTCGTCGCATGCGTGGGCGACCATCTCCCGTGCCACCGGCGCGGACCGAGGTGTAGCGGGTAGGCGCCGGTGGATCTGCGTCACCTGGGCTGATGCTGAAGCCGGGCCATCGCTTCGGTCGCCCCGTGGGTCAGGACGACGTGTGCGCCGACCTGACGGGCGAGCTGGGAGCGGAACTCGCCCGTTGGGCAGGCGAACGCGATCAGGCTCCCTGGCCAGTCACGGGTATGCCGCGTGGGGGCGGCGAGCAACACGGCCGGGCCGGCTGAGATGGCCCCGTCGACGCGGGTGAGGTCACACAGCACCGGGCCGTGGCCCAGCGCCAGCAGGTGGAGGATGGCCTCGCAGGCCAGCCGGTCGACATCTTCCAACGCGCCTTCAGCGCGTACCACGCTCGTCCCCGAGCTGGCGGTGGTCTCGAGCGTGACCCCCGCCCTGAGGGTTGGGTCTCTGGATCCGCCTCATCGCCTGGCACCATGTGCCCTGTCCGCGGCGTCCTGCTTGGGCCGGCAACCGGGGTCTCGGGCTACGCCGCTTGATCGTACGCTCGAACGCAAACACGACCAGCTGAGCTCGTGCGCGAGCCTGCTTGTGGTTGTCGGCCACCGTGCTGGCTGGCTGTCGTGGCAAGTCGAAGGGCGCAGGGTGGCGCGGTGCTGTGCCGTATGTGTCGCCTGGAACGGCGGTGTGGTGTGGTCGGGATCAGCACCGCCGGACTCCTGTCTGGGTTGATTTGTGTCACAGGCTCGAGATCATCCCGACGGCGCTCTGGTCCCTGTCGTAGCCGCCCAGTCGCAGGAAGATCCGTTCGCGCACGACGTTGAAGCTGTTGGCGTTCGCGTCGGTGGCGTAGGCCGCCAGCCATGCCGCGTGCTTGGCGGCTCGGTCCCCGCCTGCAGGCTTGGCGTCGAGTGTCTTGAGCAGGTCCTGGACCGCGGTGACCCCGACGAGGAAGGCGGTCTGACCGTCGGTGCCGGCGATCTTGAGCCATTCGGCCTTGCGGTCGGTCAGTGCCGTGAGGGACCCGATACCGAGTGTCTCGTAGGCGACGCGGGATGCGGCGCCGTCGCGGGTGGCCAACCGGTGGGCGAACTCCAGCCCTTCCTGTTGGGCGTCCACGAGGAGGAGGAGCGATCCGCCGATGATCAGGGTCGCCAGCATGAGTACGCCACCCCCGGCAGCAAGGGGGAGAATGATGGGGGCCACGGCGCTGGCCCCGGCGGCGAGCTTGGTGCCCGTCGCGACGGCGAACCTGGCTGTCGCCCTGACCGTGGCGGGTGTGGGACCCACGACGAACTTCACTTTGATGAGGGTGATGTCGACGGCGACCTTGGCGCCGTCGATGTCGAACGTTACGAGCGGCACCTTGGGGATCGAGAAGGAGTAGTGGAGGAACGCGGGCTTGGCCGGGTTGGACGGGATCTGCAATCCCCACTCGAGGCCGACGTTGGCGAAGGTGTCTTTGATACCGATGCCGGCCGACGGCAGTTTCCCCCCTTGCCAGGGGGCGACGGTGACCTTGAGGGCCAGTTCGTCGTACAGTTTCGTCTCGAACTTGGCGCCGAGGTCGAATTTGTCGTTCTGGACCTTGAGGTTCAGTGTGATCTGGTCAGTGTTCGTGGCGCTCAGGACTTTGACCCTGCCAGCGATCTCGACGGATTCCTCGATGAACGCGCTCGGTGTCGTGATCGGGGGTAGTTTCCACGTGTAGCTGAACTCCATACCAGTGAAGACTGGGGCGACAAACGTTGTCGTCTGCTGGGGAGGCGCCGCGGCCGGAGGACGGGCGGTTGGCGCGGAGGCGATGCCCGTGACGATGTCGGGGACCGGTCCGATGGCATCCCACGACAGTTGCTGCATGGTGATGTCGACGCGACGGTTGCGGGCGTAAGCCTGGCCGGAAGGAGCCGGGTCAGCCGGGCTCGCGGACCCGGCGCCGTTGGCGACGACAGCCTTCTTCACGAAACCGATCTCGAGAATGGCGTCGCGGACCGTGGCGGCTCGAGCCTCGGACAGTGCCTGGTTGGCCTGAGCCTCCCCGGTGCCGCTGGCGTGGCCCAGGATGGAGAAGGTGGTCGACGACAAGTGGGGTCCCAGTTTCGCGATGGGGCCGATGAACTTCATGAGCGCAGCGCGGTGCGCTGGGACCAGCGTGGTGCGCCCGATGGGGTAGTTGTACAGGCTCAGGGTCATCGGTTCGGGGTTTGAGTTCTCCGGGTAGGGATGATGGCTGAAGTAGGTCACCTCGTCGTTGGGCACGGTCAACCCTCGGGATGCGTTTCCGGCCGGTGCTCGGGCCTGGCGGGAGGGTTCGGCCCGTTGGGGGGCTCGTCTGGCAGGGTTGGCGTGACTACGGTCGGCGGGACTGGGGTCGGCGGCGGGTGCTCGTCGTCAGCAGTGTGGTGGGCATGGCCGTGGTCACGATCCTCGCAGGGGCAGCAGGCGACCCCGGGAGCGAGGAGCGGCGGGAACTCTTTGTCCAGCAACGGTGGCGCCGCTGCGAGACGTGTCTCGAGGCGCTTCGCCTCGAGACGCACCAGCTCGTTGGCCAGACGCAGCTGATCGTCGGTGAGGTCACGGGTCTTGTGCAACTCGTCCTCGCATGAGTCGCACTCCCCAAGGATGGCTTCGGCGAACAGTGCCGCGGTGGGCAGGATGTGGTGCTTGACGTCGGGGATGACACGCTCGAGGAGGTCGGCCATGCTGGTGTGGAAGAACTCGCCCCAGCCAGGCTCGCGGTCTAGCCGGATTTCGACGGCCAGCGCGTCGCCGACGACACCGACCGGGGTGGGGTCGATGAACCCGGCCAGCGCCAGTAACGTCACGACGTCGTTCGCGCCGCCGGCGCGTTCGTTCCACACCGCGAAGGTGTAATGGTCGGTGTTGCGTTTGTCGTTCAAGTGGGCCAACAGCAGGTCGAGCTGTTCCTGCGCGTCGGCGGTCTCGCGCAGGCCGTAGGACTCAAGAATCCGTATCGATCGCTCCTCCGCGGCGATGCGGTCCATCTCCTTGGCCTGAGCGTCCTTGGCGCGCTCCGCAACCTTCACCGCGAGCCAGGCGCCGTAGGCCGCGCTGAAGGCGCTGATGGCCGAGATCAGTCCCTCGTCGGTGATCTGGGCGAAGGCGCTGGTATCGCCGCTGACCTTCCCGGCCGCAAGCTGGGATGCCAGGTAGGGTCCGGTGAGGGGGTCCACGAGGCCGAGCGCGGGCAGGGCCAACATGAAGGCGTTCGCCAGGTCTGAGAAGACGCTCTTCGACACGGCTGGGTCCAGTTGCAACGTGGCCATGCTGACGGCGGCGACCGCTGCGGCGAGGGTCCGTGCCTGGGCCACGCTGACCGCGGCCGGCGCCGGCCCGATACCGGCGCCAGCCACGTCGGCGATCAGCCGGGGGCCGTGGGCTGCGAGGAGCTTCGCGAACGTGTACTGCCGCATCTCGGCCAAGCCCTCGGAGTAGAACATCCCGGCTGCGGGCGGGACGAGCTTCACGGCGGTGACCCGCAGGTCCACCTTGGTCGCGGCCACCTTGGCCGCAGCGGTCGACATGCCACGGGCGGCTGCCGTGACGGCATCCCACTCCGGGGTGGGCGGAACAGCCGAGTCCTCCGAGCACGTGCACTGGTGGCACAAGACCGCGCAGGCCCGGTCCCGGGACTCCAGCAGGTGTGCGGCGGCGAACCCCGGGGCCAGCGTGCGGTCGAGCAGCGCGAGGCGCAGGGCCGACTCATGCAACCGCACGGTCGCCCTGTCGAACGACGACACCGCCACGAGCTCGCTGCTGGGTATGAGGACGACCAGTCGGACAGCGTCCGCGCGCACCACCGTCGTGACGACATAGTTCGCCAGCACCTCGAAGAACGCGACGGTCAAGGTGTGACAGGTGTTGGCGTTGCGCAGCTTCCGAGTGACCCGCTCCTCCCGCCCGCTCTCGCGGCTCTCGGTGACCTTCAACGTGCGGCTGGCACGCACCTTGGACGTGGACCGTGAGGTCGCGTCGACAATGAGTGCCCGCGTCGACTTCTCGGCCTCGTTGAGGCTTGCCTTCGCGTCCGTCGACGCGGTCGCGTCCACATTCACGATGCCGACCTTGAAGCCGACCTTCCCACCGGCCGTCACCTCGATCCCCGCCTGCTTGGTCAAGTCGCGGGCCACGTCCGTCGTGTCGCGCCGGCTGCCTGAGCTCTCGTCCGTCTGCTCAGAGTCGAAGCTGCTCGAGTTCTCCAGCGAGCTGCGGAGCCGGTCCCACGTGAACACCTCCACCGTCTGCTCCTCGGCCGGGCCGAGGGAAAACGAGTTGACAACGCGCCCGCGGCTGTACCCATGGAGCTGCCACTGTTGAACGAATGGCATGTAGATCGCCATCTGCATCCCGTCCAAACCCGTGGGGACGGGATTGCCATCCTGCTTCTCGCCCGCACGCAGCATGTCGAAGGTCCGGTCGAAGCGGAAGAACCGCTCGAACTCGATCTCCTCGACCACGTCGTTGTCGGGAAGATCGATACGACATCCCTTGACGAACTCGCCCACCGACGGAACCCCCCCTGCACCGGACGGGGAATCCGTAACATGTCCGACGACAGCCGCGTTCGCGACGTCTACGGCAGTACTGGATGAGGCGCTTTCGCCGACCATTAGGGCTCGCCTCTCGCTGTGCGCTTGGCACGTCACGACGGGATCACGCCGGAACTGGCGTTAGCGCCGTGCCACGCAGGGCAACGGGGCGTGGAGTCCCAATCGGGACACAAAGCACAGTGACACGTCTCCAATGCACCGGTCAAAGGGATTTACACCGGGCATGCGGGGCCTCCGGACCAGGCCCCCCCGGCGAGAGGGTCGTGATCTCGGCCACCGATAAAGCCGCCGTTCAGGACCACAGCCAGCTCGGCACGTCAGCACCGCAGGCACGCCAGATCACAGCCGGCGCGCCGACCCCCGCACCACCATCCGGGATGACCCAGCCCGCAAGAACCTCGACCGGCACCCCAACCACATCCCCGCCTCAGACGTGGCATCAGGCATCGGACAGGTGTCCCAATTCCCAAACTGGCCCACGGGCAGACTCGCCGATGAGCGACCATCCCGTCGTACCCCAGACGCCGACCCCCGCTGCCTGGAGGTGCCCGAGTGCCGGTCGTCAACGCGAACCGACCAGAGCCTAGAAACGGCCGTTGGCATGGCCTCGGCGAGATCCGCGCGGCCAGGACTCCTCGGGGGTCCGAAACCACGATGGCTACTCGGCGCGCGAGACACTGTGGTGGAGGATGTCGAGATCATGGACATTCGGGTCTTCACAGTCGTACGCCACACCGTCAACTACGAGTCGATGTGCCAGTTCTACGGTGCCACCCTGGGCATGACGGCCGTGGAGAGCTGGGACAGGCCGGGCAGCCGTGGGGCCATCCTGTCCCCAGCCGGCCCGGTCACCGGCGCAACCGTCGAGATCCTCGACCTCGACGGAGTGGGGGTGCCTGGGGTCGCGCCCGTCAATCTCGTGCTCACCCTCTTCGTTGACGACGCGCAGGGCGCCCATGATCAACTTCAACGAGCAGGCGCCGAGATCGCCCGCGGTCTTGAGGACACCCCATGGCATCACAGATCGTTCGGCCTTGACGACCCCGACGGACTGAGGATCTGGATCGTCGAAGTACTACCAAGCGACTGAGTCTCTGCGCGGGAGCGGGATGGTCCAGCCGCCGCCGACAGGGAGACCAGACGCGGCTTCGCCGCCCGGCTGGACCGCCATCCCTCGCGCCCACTCACGATGACAGTGCGGCCATCGGGACACTCAGAATAAGCGGCCCACTTCCTCCCGGGGGGCTCGGGGACGCCCCGACCTTGCCGCAGGTCCGGCGTTCGCCCAACAGCGAGAGGTGTTGTAGGTCAAGGGGTGGGCGGGTGCCCGGTGTCTCGTCGTCGGTCCCTGCATAGCGGTAGTCGACCTGTGCTCGGCAGCGTGTGAGTCTGTGACCGCGACACCGCACTTCCCGCGGATCCCCGGATTCGAACTCTCCGACATCGTCCCGACGCTCGCTGCAGAATGGCCTCGACCTGTGGGCTACTTTCCCGACGCGCTCTGGCCAGTCACAAATTTGCGTCGCGTGACCTCCGAACCGACGGGTGGGCTCATCGTCGACTAGCACTTTCATCGCGATGACATGCACGGCGGGACCCACAGCATCCTCGCTCGCCCAGGTGCTCAAGACCGGGTTTTCCGATCAACAGGGTGGTCGGGGCACCACTCCATCGGCAATATCGAAGTCTGGAGCGATGGCCGGTTCACGGATGGGCTGACGACCGGCGACGACCCGGCTGCGCCGGACCTACAGTTCTTCTCGCAGGTCCGTGAGCATCACGGCTTGATGATTCCGACGGTCGAGGTGGCGCCCCCCTTCTTGTGGTACTGGGACGCATTCCCGTCCTCGGAGGGATGGTCCTACCTGAACGCCGCCGGGCGAGATGTCGAACTCATCCGCTCCGTAGTCAGCATGGACAAGGGGCGCATTGAGGTGTCTGCGCTCGAGCTGCGCACCTTCCTCGCCGACGCCAATCAGGAACTGCTGGTCCAGATGGACTACACCACCACGATCGATCACGACGCTTTCCCTCGGGTCGACCACGCGTTTCGCTCCGATGGCGCGCACTTCGAATGGTTCGCGATGCATGATCACAGCATCACCGGACGAGACGCCTTCTCCAACGTGATGGGCAAGTATCTGATCCGAGGTGCCAGGACCGCTAGGCGACGCCGCGGCGAAGAACGCCGGGACCTGAAGAACTACCTGGAGTTCATCTACGCGGTCGACCCATCCGACGGCAGCACCCTTACGCACACCTGCGACCCCACGCAGCTGGGCAGCTACCGCGATAACTCCAGGCTGCACGAACTCACACCCGTCTACTTCTCCAGGGAGGTCCTTAGCTTGCGATTAAACCCCGCTATGCGGCCTTCTTGATCGCGGGGTAGCGGGTGCGTGGCTCTCGACGGGTGGCTTTGGGGCGTCCAGGGCCGGGGCTCGAGCTTTTTGGTGGACTGGCCGGGGTACCCAGGTTTGCGGCAA
>JBBRZV010000102.1:0-9668 GCA_038236365.1 Actinomycetales bacterium
ACCCTGCGACGAGAAAGTCCGACGAGGTCCTCTTTACTTTCGCCGCGCTAGACGCAACGGTGACCGATCCTTCTGTCTCACAGACCAACGCCTTCTACATCCAAGGCTGACAGGGCGACGCCGCCTCGGTGGCTCTTCCGCGCGGCATCGCGTCGACGCCCCCATGCGGCGTTAAGACGCAGGGCGAGCCACGCGTATGGCGGCAATATCCGCGCTAGTCCTCGATGACGTCGAGGCCCCGCTCTCGGAGTTGCGCGATGTGGTCCAGCATGCCTTTCACCACCTCGGGGGCGTGGCCTTGCCAGCTCTCCAGCTCGGCGACGATTCGCAACGGGTGGCGGGTCCGGTAGGACTGCGTGGGGTTGCCGGGGAATCGCTTGTTGGTCACGTTCGGGTCGTCCTCGAACGGACCCATGGGTTCGACGACATAAATGTGACCCCGCTCCCCGCTCCCGGCCAGCACGGTGGCCAGCTCAGCTCCCCAGGCGGCGGTCTCCACGAGCGCGCTGAAGTAGATGTTGTTCGACACCCGGCTCTCCTGGAAGTTGGAGCCATAGCCGGGAACGAGCTCGACGCCAGCCTCGAGCGCGGACTTCGTTCCGTGGTAGAACGGGCCCCCGATGTGGGCGCAGCTCTCGTAGGTCACCGGCGTGTGGGTGGTGGGGTGCTCGCCCATGGGTCTCACTCCTCGTTGATCACGGACCTTCGCGGCTCTCCCGCCGCCGTCGTGCCGGCGACCAACGTGTCGTCGACGCACCCATGGTTGCCCCTCACGCGATCGCAGAATGGGCAGCGGGCTGTGCGGCCTCTCCCCGGATGGAGGAGGCTTGGACGGTGAACCGGATGGCGCTGTCCGCGGCGGGAGCCCTGTTTCTCGTCGGTGGGGCCATCGCTGGCTGCGGTCAAGGCTCGTCACTGAGTGCGCCTCAAGCGTCGCCGACCACAAGCACAGGGACCACAACGACATCGACCCCACTCGCCAAGACAGCCATCCCACCGGCGGCGACCGCAGCCTTGTGCACCGGCCCCCAGCTGCGACCATCACTCGGCATCGCCGGCTCCGCAGCCGGAGCGGGACATGTGCAGGTCGTCATGACGAACATCAGCGACCGGCCGTGCTGGCTCGGCGGGGTCCTCCCGCTGACAGGCGTGTCCGCCTCGGGAGCCGCGACACCGTTGGTCTTCACCCCCGGGTCATCGGACACTGCCTATCCGAGCCCGGTCGTACCGGGGATCCTCGACCCCGGCGACCGGGGGTCGCTGTGGGTGACGACGTGTCTCAATTGCGAGACCCGCAGCCCCCTCTTCGGCAAGCTCGTGATTCAGGTGGATGCTCGACACTCTGTGGAGATGGCCTACCCGAAGAGCTTGGCGGACGGCCTGCTCGCCGCCGAAAGCGCCGCAGGGCCAGTTCCGCCCACAAAGTAGAGTCGGTGCAGGAAGGCGCCATCGGGGTCTGCTCGGACTCGAGGACCGCGCCCGGCAAGATCTTGTGAGCGACCGTCCCGCTGGCTGGATTCGTCAACGGCGAGGGGTCCGTACCGATGCCATACCCCATGGGGGTATAGTTGCCCCTGAGATCGATACCCCTACCGGGTACAGGCGAAGGAGTGACGACGATGGACACTGCACCGGGATACGAGGCCACCAAGGATGCTCACCTCAAGCGACTGCGCCGAATTGAGGGTCAGGTCCGTGGCGTTCACAAAATGGTCGAGCAGGATACCTACTGCATTGACGTGCTCACCCAGATCTCCGCGGCCACCAAGGCGTTGGAAGCAGTCGCGCTCGCTCTGCTCGAGGACCACCTGAGCCACTGCGTCACCAATGCCATCCACACCGGCGGCGACACGGCTAACGAGAAGCTCAAAGAAGCCTCCGCGGCGATCGCCCGCCTGGTGCGCTCCTGAACCATATTCGCCCATGACCGCATGAGGCCGAACGAACCCAGCAGCACCACGACTAGGAGTACTCCATGAGCAACCAGATTTTCCCCGTTACCGGACTCACCTGCGGGCACTGTGTCGGCGCCGTCACCACAGAGGTCAGCGCTGTCCCCGGCGTGACCGACGTCAAGATCGACCTCGTGGTCGGCGGGACATCAGCCGTGAGCGTCACCGCCGACAAGGCCATCAGCGACGCCGAGGTGAGCGCTGCCCTCGAGGAGGCAGGCGACGGCGACTACGTGCTCGCACCGAACTGAGCTCGACCCAACTTGTACCCGAGCAGGCACACGAGGAGAAGAACGCCATGAGCACGACCACCACCTCCAACGAGGTCGCCGATGCGAACAGCGTTGAGCTCGTCATCGGCGGGATGACGTGCGCCTCCTGCGCCGCTCGGATCGAGAAGAAGCTGAACAAGCTCGAGGGCGTCATCGCCACCGTCAACTACTCCACCGAGAAGGCCAAGGTGGCGTATTCCGGGTCACTTACCCCCGAGGACCTGATCGCGACCATCGAGGCAACCGGCTACAGCGCGGCTCTGCCTGCGCCCAAGGTCGACAAGGCGGCGGCCGGTGAAGATGAGGATGACGAGAAGGACGACGAGGTCTCCCGTCTGCGGCAACGTCTGGTGATTTCCGCGATCCTGAGCCTGCCGGTGCTGCTCCTTTCGAGCATCCCACTCCTGCAGTTTGACAACTGGCAGTGGATGGCCCTGACCTTGGCCTCTCCCGTCGTGGTGTGGGGTGCCCTGCCTTTCCACCGCGCTGCTTTCACCAATGCCCGCCACCGCGCGGCGACCATGGACACCTTGATCTCGGTGGGTGTTAGCGCCGCATGGCTGTGGTCGCTGTGGGCACTGTTCTTGGGAGGCGCCGGCAAGGTCGGCGAGCGGATGAGCTTTAGCATCATGCCCGCACGCGACGACGGGGTGGCACACATCTACCTCGAGGCCGCCGCGGTGGTCACCGTCTTCATCCTGGCCGGGCGCTACTTCGAGGCCAACGCCAAGAAGCGCTCGGGCGCCGCACTGCGAGCGCTGATGAACATGGGGGCCAAGGACGTCGCCGTGATGCGCGACGGAGTCGAGGTCAGGATCCCGGTCGAGCAGCTTGCTCTCGAGGACATCTTCGTTGTACGACCCGGGGAGAAGGTCGCCACCGACGGTCTCGTCACCGAGGGCACCTCGGCAATCGACGCCTCGATGCTCACCGGCGAGTCGGTCCCGGTCGAAGTCGGTCCCGGCGACCTCGTGGTCGGTGCGACAGTCAACGCGGGTGGACGGCTCATGGTCCGTGCCACCCGGATCGGCGCGGACACCCAGCTGGCGCAGATGGCGCGCCTGGTTGAGGACGCTCAGAACGGCAAGGCTCAGGTCCAGCGCCTGGCCGACCGGATCTCCGGTATCTTCGTCCCCGTTGTCATCCTGCTGGCCCTGGGCACGTTGGCCGTGTGGCTGCTGACCGGACACTCCGCAACCGCGGCGTTCACCGCCTCTGTGGCCGTCCTGATCATCGCCTGCCCATGTGCCCTGGGCCTTGCCACTCCAACCGCGCTGATGGTCGGAACGGGCCGCGGGGCTCAGCTCGGCATCCTGATCAAGGGCCCACAGATCCTCGAGTCCACCCACAAGGTCGACACGATCCTGCTCGACAAGACCGGCACCATCACCAGCGGCAAGATGAGCGTCGCAGCGGTCCACGCCGCTGCCGACGAGACCGTTGCCGAGATACAGATACTTGCCGGAGCCCTCGAGGACGCCTCCGAGCACCCCATCGCCAAGGCGATCGCGGTCTCGGCCAAGGCAGCAAACGACGGAACGCTGCCTGCCGTCGAGGACTTCAGCAACCACGATGGCAGGGGAGTATCCGGGGTCGTCGACGGCCACGCGGTCCTGGTGGGTCGACGTTCCTGGCTCGCCAAGGAGTGGTCGATCAACGCCCCGGACGACCTGGCTGCTACGGCCGACGCGGCCGAAGCCGATGGCCAGACGCCGGTCTGGGTGGCCTGGGACGGCGCTGCCCGCGGCATCATCGTGGTGTCCGACACCATCAAGGACACGTCGGCGCAGGCGATCGAGCAGTTCCGCGCTCTCGGGCTTCGACCGATCCTGCTCACCGGCGACAACTCCCGGGCCGCCCACGCGGTCGCGGCCCTGGTCGGCATCGCGCCGGAGGACGTCATCGCCGAGGTCCTGCCCGCCGACAAGGTCTCCGCAGTCAAGGCCCTGCAGGACCAGGGAAATGTCGTCGCGATGGTCGGCGATGGCGTCAACGACGCCGCCGCGCTGGCCCAGGCCGACCTCGGGCTCGCCATGGGCACGGGCAGTGATGTGGCCATCGAGGCCTCAGACCTGACCCTGGTCCGCGGGGACCTGCGGGCCGCAGCCGACGCCATTCGGCTGTCTCGCACGACGTTGAAGACCATCAAGGGCAACCTGTTCTGGGCGTTCGCCTACAACGTCGCAGCCATCCCGCTGGCCGCCCTCGGACTGCTGAACCCACTGATCGCCGGCGGGGCCATGGCGTTCAGCTCGGTCTTCGTGGTGAGCAACAGCCTTCGCCTGCGCAGGTTCTCGCCACTGACCACTCCAGATAAGCGCTGACGCCCCCGCTGATCGGGGTCAGCCGCCCTCGGTGTCGACGACCACGCCCTGGCCGAGTTTGCTGTGCTTGTATCCGTACAGCCCATAGATGACCGCCCCGATGACGCCCCACACCAGGAAACGGATCCACGTCACGGCCTGCAGCTGACTGACCAGCCAGATCGAGAACCCGATGCCGAGGAGCGGGATGAACGGCATGAGCGGTGTCCGGAAGGTGCGTGGCAGGTCCGGTGAGCGGTAGCGCAAGACAATGACCGCACCGGATACGACCATGAACGCGAGCAGGATGCCGATGTTGGTGAGCTCGGCTGCATCCCCGATCGGCACGAACCCGCCGATGGCGGCTGCCACGATGCCCACGATCCAGACCGGGCGGGACGGCGACTTCTTCGCGTTGGTGTGGGCGAACCACCCTGGCAGCAGACCGTCGCGGCTGATGGCGAACCAGATGCGTGACGCCCCGAGGGAGAACGAGAAGAGCACGGTGATGATGCCGATGATCGCGCCCAGGGCCACGATCCTGGCGAAGACGTCCAGGTGGACCGACTCGAACGCGAACGCGAAGGCGGCGCTGTCCGAGAGCTTCGTGTAGTTCTGCATGCCGGTCAGCACGGTGGCCGCCAGCAGGTAGAGCACCATGGCGATGGCCAACGACATGATGATCGCCTTGGGCAGGTTGCGCTTTGCGTCCTTGGACTCCTCGGCGGCCGTGCTCATCGCGTCATACCCGAAGACGGCGAAGAAGACTGTTGCCGCTCCGGTGGCGACACCTCCGAAGCCGAACGGCGCGAACGGCGTCAGGTTGTCCGTCTTGATGTAGAAGGCACCCACGATGATCACGGCCAGCACGATGGCGATCTTGACGAAGACCAGGTAGGTCTCGATCCGGGCGCTGGTCTTGATTCCGCGGTTAAGCAGCCAAGCCACTCCGAGGCACAGGAGGATCGCGAACAGGTCGACCTTGTGTCCGGCCCCCGTGCCAGGGGCACCCAGCATCCAGGCGGGCAGGCTCACCCCGAAGCTGATCACCAGGTAGCTGACGTACTGCGAGACGCCGATCGCGACCACGGCGACGATGGCGGTGTATTCGAGCAGCAGGTCCCAGCCGATAGCCCAGCCCACGGCCTCGCCCAGGACGGCGTAGCCATACGTGTAAGCAGACCCGGCCCGGGGGATGAGGCCGCCGAACTCGGCATAGGCCAGCGCTGCGCAGGCGCTGGCGATGCCCGCGATGATGAAGGAGATGGAGACGGCCGGGCCTGCATGGTTCTTGGCGACCGTTCCGGCCAGGGCGAAGATGCCGGCGCCGATGATCGCGCCAAGGCCGATGGCGGTGAGCTGGAACAGTCCGATGCTGCGTTCGAGTCCGGACTCCTCGCTGGAGTCCTCAATCGGCTTGCGACGCAGTATCCCGGTCGTCCGCAGTTGCTTGCCCAGGTTGTCGTGAAGCGCCATGGCACACCTTTCGACCGTCCCGCGCCTGGCGCGCGGATTGTGCTGAAGGCTGCCAGTGGGCGCAATCCGTGTCAATTCGGGGTAAATCGGATTTACGACGGCGCTGGATATCGCGCGGTCCAGCCCCGCACGAGGGCAAAGGGGGACACTAGGTCACGTCCGCTCGTCCTCCGGAGATTCGGCTGCCTTGCCGGTCGCCGCGTCATGAAAGCCTCGTTGGGAGTAGTCATGATCGACCGCGCCAGACTGACCAGGATGTACGCCCGCGAGCAGCGGGATCTCGTGGCCCGGCACCCGGGATCTGCGGCGGCCTACCAGAGCGCCGCGCACTTGTTCGGCCACGTGCCGATGACCTGGATGAACAAGAAGGCAGGTAGCTTCCCGATCTACTTCAACAGGGCCCGGGGCAACCGGATCTGGGACATCGACGGGTGCGAGTACGTCGACTTCGCCCTGGGTGATACCGGCGCCATGGCGGGGCACTCGCCCGCGGCGACGGTGGCCGCCATACAGCACAGGATCGGCGCCCTGGGCGGCATCACCACGATGCTGCCCACCGAGGACGCCGAATGGGTGGGGGCCGAGCTGACCCGCCGCTTCGGGCTAGAGCGCTGGAGCTTCTCGCTGACCGCCACCGACGCGAACCGCTGGGCCATCCGCCTCGTGCGGGCACTGACCGGTCGGCCGAAGATCCTGTTCAACAGCTACTGCTACCACGGCAGTGTCGACGAGTCGCTGATCGTGGTCGGACCTGACGGCGAGGGCATGAGCCAACCGGGCAACGTCGGCGGTCCAATCGACGTCACCCTCACCTCGCGGGTCGCGGAGTTCAACGACCTCGACGGTCTCGAACGGCAGCTCGCGCACGGCGATGTCGCGGCCGTTCTGATGGAACCGGCGCTGACCAACATGGGGATCGTCCTGCCGGAGGCCGGCTATCTGGAGGGTGTTCGCGAGCTGACCCGCCGGTATGGCGTGCTGCTCATCAACGACGAGACCCACACCTTCTCCGCGGGGCCAGGTGGGGCGACACGGGCATGGGGCCTCGAGCCCGACATGTTGGTCATCGGCAAGTCGATCGCCGGCGGGATCCCCATGGGTGCCTACGGACTGAGCGCGGCGCTCGCCGACCGTGCGCTCGCCCGGACCGACCTCGACCTCGTCGACATGGGTGGTGTGGGCGGGACACTGGCCGGCAACCCGCTCTCGGTCGCGGCCACCCGGGCGACCCTGGAGCAGGTCCTGACCGATGACGCCTTTGCCCAGATGATCGACACCGCAACACATTTCGCGGTCGGTGTGCAGTCCGTGATCGATCGGTACGCCCTTCCCTGGTCACTGAGCCAGCTTGGTGCCCGTGCGGAATACCGCTTCGCGAACCCGGCCCCGCGCAACGGCACCGAGTCGGCGGCCAGCGCCGACGGCGAGCTCGAGGACCTCATCCACCTGTACCTCTTGAACCGCGGCATCCTGCTGACGCCCTTCCACAACATGGCGCTGATGTCGCCAGTCACGACTAGAGCCGACGTCGACCTGCATCACGAGGTCTTCGGGGCCCTGATCGAAGAGCTCGCAGGCGGTTGACGGTTCGCGGCCTTACTCGGAATCGCGGCTCTCCTTCGGTCCGTGGACCCAACGGGCAGCGCCCACCGCCCTCCAGGATCTCAGCAACACTCTGCACGCTGTTGGGTTGCTGCCCGAGGGATCCGGCGACTGAACTAAGCGACATGCTGACCGGGGTTGGCGTGCTCAGCTGAGCGATTTGATGGCCTCCGGGCAAGTCTGCGCGTCGGCACACGGGGGGCAGTTATTGAGGTCGCTGTCAGGAGGAGGGTACTAGGAGGGGGATAATAGGGATATGCCCCCCTCCGCGCCCAGGCGGCGTCTGCCAGGTAGCCCCTTCAACGCAGCTCGCGATGCGATCCCGCCGGACGAGGTGTTCTGCGTGGGGGACCGCGTTGCACACGACCGTCACGGACTGGGCCGCATCATCTCGGTCAGCGGAACTGTGGCCGTGGACGCCGACTTCGGGTCGGGCTCGCGACGAGTGGCGACGCCGACCCAGAAGATGCACAAGCTCTGATCCTCGATTCACCGTAGAGATGCTGCTCAGCCCCGCATCTCATCGACGACGCTCGGACGCTCGGCACGGTCCTCGCAGACCTCTGGGCCGATCCGACATGATGGTGCGCATGAGTCCTGCTGAAGGCCTGGCGCTGAACGTTCTGGGGGGACCACTGGAAGAGTGCGGCAAGGACCCGATGACCGGGTTCTTTCGCGATGGCTGCTGCGGGACGGGGCCGCAGGACGTGGGGAGCCACACTGTATGCGCGGTCGTCACCGCCGATTTCCTGGCTCACCAACAAAGCGTCGGCAACGACCTCTCGACCCCGCGACCCGAATACGCCTTTCCCGGCTTGCGTCCTGGTGACCGTTGGTGTGTGGTCGCAGTCCGATGGATGCAGGCCTACCTGGACGGCGCCGCGGCTCCTGTGGTGCTGGCCTCCACACACGAGCGAGCCTTGGACGTCATACCGCTGAAAGCCTTGCAGGAGAACGCAATCGACGTCCCGGCCGACCCGGGCAACCTCATCTGAGCAAGCACAAGCCAATCTGACCAAGGACGGCGCCCATGGACGACGACTATCTGGACCTCAACCGTGCGAGCTGGGACGAGCGGGCCCCGGCCCACGCGGCCTCGCCTGACTACAACCTTCAGGCGTTCGTGGCCGACCCGGCGTACATCAGCCACGTGGTGGAGTTCGACCGCCCCCTGCTCGGTGACCTGAGCGGCTTGCGCGGGGTGCACCTGCAGTGTCACATCGGGACTGACACCGTGAGCTTGTCCCGCCTCGGCGCCCGGATGACCGGGTTGGACTTCTCGCCGGCCGCGCTCGATCAGGCCCGAGCCTTGGCCAAGAGGTCCGGCGATGACGTGAGTTTTGTCCAGTCCGATGTGTACGACGCGGTGTCCGCTCTGGGCGGTGAGAAGTTCGACATCATCTTCACCGGAATCGGGGCGCTGTGCTGGCTGCCGAACGTCGCTCGATGGGCGGCCGTCGTCTCGGCTCTTCTCAGGCCTGGCGGCCGGTTGTTCATTCGCGAGGGTCACCCGATGCTCTGGTCGCTGGCTGACGCGCGCCCGGATGGCCTTCTCGTCGTTGACTTTCCGTACTTCGAGAGGGAGGAAGCCACAGTTTTTGATGAGGGCGGCACCTATGTCGAGACCGATGTGGTCTTCACGGCCAACACGACTCATTCGTGGAACCACGGACTCGCGGAGATCGTGTCGGCCCTGGTGGCTGAGGGCTTGCAGGTTACGAGCCTGGTGGAGCACGACAGTGTCCCCTGGGAAGCCTTCCCGGGGCAGATGACCAAAGACGACCGTGGGGAGTGGCGGCTGACCGACCGGCCCTGGCGACTGGCCGCGAGCTACACCCTCCAGGCGGTCAAGCTGCCCTGAGCCGAACGGCGCGATCCCTGCCAAACCTAGGGATTGTGCGGTCGACCTGGTGCCAAACCTAGGGATTGTGCGATCGACCAGGTGCCAAACCTCGGGATTGTGCGATCGACCAGGTGGCAAACCTAGGGACGGTGCGGTGATAGCGGGGTGGTTTCTGGTTTGCCTAGCACTCATTGGGTGGTGAATTCTGTTTGTCCACAAG
>JBBRZV010000103.1:0-9592 GCA_038236365.1 Actinomycetales bacterium
AGTCCATGTCACCGAACGCGTCCTCGGCGCCGAGGATGTCGGTCAGAGCCGCATAGCGCGTCTCCCCGTCGACCTCGTCCGAAACCAGACCCATCGCGATACCGGCGACCGGGGCGCGCAGCGGCACACCGGCGTTGAGCAGCGAAAGGGTGGACGCACAGACCGAGCCCATGGACGTCGAGCCGTTGGAGCTCAGCGCCTCGGACACCTGACGGATGGCGTACGGGAACTCCTCGCGCGTCGGCAGCACGGGCATGAGTGCCCGCTCAGCCAGGGCACCGTGACCGATCTCGCGGCGCTTGGGCGAACCAACCCGACCGGTTTCACCGGTGCTGTAGGGAGGGAAGTTGTAGTTGTGCATGTAGCGCTTGCGCGTCTCCGGGGAGAGCGTGTCGAGCATCTGCTCCATCCGCAGCATGTTCAGCGTGGTGACGCCCATGATCTGGGTCTCGCCGCGCTCGAAGATCGCCGAACCGTGGACGCGGGGCAGGACCTCGACCTCGGCGCCAAGCGCACGGATGTCAGCCAGGCCACGACCGTCGATGCGGATCTTGTCGCGCAGGATCCGCTGACGGATCAGCTTCTTCTGGACGGCGCGGTATGCCGCCGAGATCTCCTTCTCGCGACCCTCGAACTTCTCGCCGAGGTCGCCCTTGATGGCAGTCTTGATCTCGTCGATGCGGTTCTCGCGCTCGACCTTGCCGGCGATCTGCAGTGCGGAGGCGAGGTCACCGGATACGGCCTCTTCGACTGCGCCCAGGACGTCGTCCTGGTAGTCGAGGAAGACCGGGAAGTCCTGGACCTCCTTGGAGGACTTTGCGGCAAGCTCGGCCTGGGCCTTGCACAACGCGGCGATGAACTTCTTGGAGGCCTCGAGGCCCTCGGCAACGACCGACTCGGTCGGGGCGCCCTTGCCCTGGTTCTTGACCAGGTCCCAGGTGGCGGTGGTGGACTCGGCCTCGACCATCATGATCGCGACGTCCTCGACACCGTCCTTGCCCGTGACCATGCGGCCGGCGACAACCATGTCGAAGACGGAGCGCTCGCGGTCGCTGAAGTTCGGGAAGGCAACCCACTGGCCGTCGATCAGCCCAACGCGGGTCGCGCCGATCGGGCCGCTGAACGGCAGACCGGAGATCTGGGTCGAGGCGGAGGCTGCGTTGATGGCCAGCACGTCGTACTGGTGGTCGGGGTTCAGGGCGAAGACCGTGATGACGACCTGGACCTCGTTGCGCAGACCCTTCTTGAAGGTCGGGCGCAGCGGCCGGTCGATCAGGCGGCAGGTGAGGATGGCGTCGGTAGAGGGGCGGCCCTCACGACGGAAGAAAGAGCCGGGGATCTTTCCGGCGGCATACATGCGCTCTTCGACGTCAACCGTCAGGGGGAAGAAGTCGAACTGTTCCTTGGGGTACTTGCCAGCAGTGGTTGTCGACAGGAGCATCGTGTCTTCATCCAGATAGGCGACGACTGCGCCGCCTGCCTGCCGGGCGAGGCGTCCGGTCTCGAACCGAACCGTGCGGGTGCCGAACGAGCCGTTGTCAATGGTGGCTTCGGCGAACTGAATCTCTGGACCCTCCACGGGATCCTCCTTTTCTCTTTAAGCAGCCGTGCATCGTCGTTGTGCACGCACTTTCACGAGGTTGAGCTTTTCTTCGGGGCGGGGCACCACCGCGGCGGGGCTCCCGGGGCGTGGTGCTCGATGCCCCGCTCTCATACGAAAAAACGGCCCCCTCACATCTCGTGGGGAGGCCGCTCCACCCGGATGGAACGATTATCGGCGCAGTCCGAGGCGCTTGATCAGCTCGCGATAACGAGTGATGTCGGTGTCCTGCAGGTAGCGCAGCATCCGCTTGCGACGCCCAACCAGCAGCAGCAGGCCGCGCCGGCTGTGGTGGTCGTGCTTGTGCTCACGCGAGTGCTCGGTCAGGTCCAGGATGCGACGGGTGAGCATCGCGATCTGAACCTCGGGGGAACCGGTGTCGCCCTCTTTGGTGGCGTACTCGGTCATGATCTCTTTCTTTACAGCAGTATCCAGGGGCACGCGGTATCTCCTCGGTGTGTTCGTTGCGCGGTGCCTTGGGGCAGGTTCACCCAGGCTCTCTGTATCCGCGGCCGGTTTCACGGCAGCGCAAGGTTACCAGCGCGAAAGGTCACCACCCAAATCGCCCGATGAGACCTTGGCTCGGCCGATCGGGAGCTGGGGTGGACCACCGGGCCCTTAACTTGTAGTGTACAAGTTGATGACAAGTTCTCGATTCCGCCAGATCGCCGACGACCTGCGTGAACGGGTCGCGCTCGGCGAGTTCGGCGAGCAGGGCACGCTGGACAGCGAGTCGGCCATGTGCGCCCGCTACGCGGTCAGTCGGGTGACCGTCCGCCGGGCCCTTGAGTCCCTCCGCGAGCAGGGCCTGGTCCAGAGCCGCCAGGGCTCCGGCTGGTTCGCGACCGGTGGCTCGTTCCACCAGAGGCTGGCGCTGGGGACCTTCCGGCATGCCGGCTCGGCCGTGGCAGAGGCAGGGCAGCTGGTGACTCGGCGCGTGGTCGAGTTCGGCTACCGCGAGGCCTCCCCTGTGCTTTCCTCAACCCTCGCCCTGGTCGGCGACGAGACCGCACCCGACGTGCTTCACTGCCGCTCCGTGCGAACGGTTGACAACGTCCCGCTGGACCTGGTGGAGGAGTGGGTGCCGGCCACGATCGCAGGACGCATCAGCCGTGCCGATGCTGCCGCACCCGGTA
This sequence comes from Actinomycetales bacterium, assembly GCA_038236365.1. GTDB lineage: Bacteria > Actinomycetota > Actinomycetes > Actinomycetales > Dermatophilaceae > UBA4719. The sequence continues at coordinate 2,737 of JBBRZV010000103.1, forward strand.
TCTGGGCGAGCCTGCAGCGTGACGGACACCGCGTCGCGTCGGTCCGCCAGGCCATCACCGGGGGTATCGCGAGCGCGCACGACGCCGCGCTGCTTGACGTGGCCGTCGGCTCCCCCCTACTGCTGGTGCGACGGCTGGCCCTGGATGAGGACAAGACGCCCCTGGCGCTCTCGGACCACCGCTACCTGGCTCATCGCTTCAGCCTCGAGGTGGAGTTCAACGGCTGGCCGGGGGCCGGGGCCGACACCCCCCCAGGCCTGCGAGAACGCGAGGCCCAGACATCCGTCATACCAACCGATGTGAAGGTAAAGGAGAACGACTCATGAAGGTGCTCGTCACCGGCGGCGCGGGGTTCATCGGCGCCAACTTCGTCCAGCGCACACGGAGGACCCGACCCGACTGGGACCTCACCGTGGTCGATGCCCTGACCTATGCGGGTTCGCTGGAGAACCTGGCCCCGGTCGCTGACCAGATCGAGTTCGTCCACGGCAACATCGCGGATACCGACCTGGTGAACCAGCTGGTTGAGGGCGCCGATGCGGTCGTCCACTTCGCGGCCGAGTCGCACAACGACAACTCGCTGGACAACCCCTGGCCCTTCATGGAGTCCAACATCATCGGCACGTACCGGCTGCTCGAGGCGGTCCGGAAGCACAAGGTGCGGCTGCACCACATCTCAACCGACGAGGTCTATGGCGACCTCGAGCTCGACGACCCGTCGCGCTTCACCGAGCAGACGCCGCTCAACCCCTCGAGCCCGTACTCGGCCAGCAAGGCCAGCGCTGACCTGCTCGTGCGGGCATGGATCCGCTCGTTCGGCGTCGAGGCCACGTTGTCCAACTGCTCCAACAACTACGGCCCCTACCAACACGTCGAGAAGTTCATCCCCCGCCAGATCACGGGCATTCTGCAGGGGGTCAAGCCCAAGCTGTATGGCGCGGGGGCGAACGTCCGCGACTGGATCCATGTGGACGACCACAACGACGCCATCGTGACGATCCTTGAGAAGGGCCGGCTCGGCGAGACCTACCTCATCGGCGCTGACGGCGAGCAGAACAACCGCCAGATCGTGGCTCTCCTGCTGGAGCTGATGGACAAGCCGGCCGACTGGTTCGACCTCGTGTCCGACCGACCCGGCCACGACATGCGTTATGCCATCGACTCCAGCAAGCTGCGTGCCGAGACGGGCTGGGCGCCGAAGTACCAGGACATCCGTGCCGGGCTCAGCCAGACCATCGAGTGGTACCGCGACCACGAGGCTTGGTGGGCCCCGGCCAAAGATCGCACGGAGCAGACCTACCAGCGTCTGGGCCGCTGAGACCCGCCCAGATCCGGGATGGGCTCACGGCCCACGCCAACGAGATGATGACGATGACCGATTTGTCAAAGTCCATACAATAAGTCCATTCCGAAGACGGACAAACGGCCACGGCTCTACCGTTGTCCGCAGGCCCGGTCACGGAGTGGGTCCGCCCGCTTCGCCCCTACCAGGACTCGCCGGCCGACCATGGCAGCACAGACAGCTTCGCCGGCTTACTGGCGACTAGGGAAAGGCTGGCATGACCCCACGATCGCAAGGCGTCCGTGAGAGGTCTGCGGTGCTTTCCCGGGTCCTGCATCCAGTGGGGGTTCCGGTGGGCCTGGCGCTGCTGGCAGTTGCTCTGCTGGGCGGTGTCGGGCTGGTTTCAGTCCACGAGACGAACGACACGGCTCTCAGGGACGCGCAGGAGCGTGTGCAGTCCAACCGCGATGCGGCGGTGAGAGCGCTGGTTCACCAGACCACCGCGCTCAAGCGCAGCGTCGGGACCTGGTCTGAGGAGAGAGCAGTCGTCCAGGGCCTCCGGGCACCCACGCCTGAGGGGTTGAGCCTTGCCGCCGAGCAGCTGTCGGTCCTGGCACGTAGCGCAGACTCACCGGCCGCGTTCATGGCCAACGTCGGTGGGAGCAACGTCGCGATCTACCCGTCCCAACCTGAGCTGCTGGGGAAGAGCTTCTCTTTCAGGGACTGGTTCCAAGGTGCGGCCCGGACCGGGCGCCCCTACATCTCGTCGGCGTACATCTCGGCGGCGAGCGGGCATCCCCTCGTCGTGGGGGTGGCCGCCCCGGTGCTCGACGGTTCGCGACGAGTCGGATATGTCACCGTCCTATGGCAGCTCGAGTCGGTCCGGGTGGTGGCCGAAGGGGCCCAACGGGACGACGGCGTCACGATCACGGTGACCGACCAGCGCGGTCAGCCGCTTACCGGCACCCTGACGGTTGACGATCGGGGGCAGCCCCGTGTCGCAGCCATCTCGACCATGACCCGGGACGCGCTCGCAGGGCGATCGACCAGCACCGTCAGCGACGCGATAATCCGGGTGGCAGGGCCTGTGCCCGGGGTCGGTTGGACGGTCACGGCCTCGCTGCCGTCCTCGGTCGCGCTGGCCCCTGCCCGCGCCTTTCAGCGAAATCTCGAGACAGGGCTGGGACTGGCACTGCTGCTCGTGCTGATCGCCATCGGGCTTGCTTGGCGCCTTGCTCGGCGGCGGGTCGCTGAGCAGTCCGCGATCCGCGAAAGCGAGGGGGCGTTACGGGCGAGCGAGGATCGATTCCGGCGGGTGTTCGACGAGTCACTCAACGGTGAGCTGATGGTGAGCAGCGAGGGCGACGTGATCCGGGTCAATGACACCCTGGCCGCTCTGTTGAGCCGTGAGCCACGAGGGTTTGTCGGGCAGTCTTTCGCGGCGCTGTTCGAGGATAAGGCAGACCGGCTTCGTATCCAGGAGCTCGTCGCGGCCGGCACTGGGGAGCTGCGCGCGGAGATGGGTCTGGCTCACATCGACGGTCGATCGTTGAGGGCCATGGTCGCACTGTCCTTCATGTACGAGCATGACGGCGGACGCGTCCTGCTTGCCCAGGTTGAGGACATCACCGCCCGGCGAGCTGCTGAGCAGCGTCTGACCGAGCTGGCCCTTCACGACGAGCTCACCGGCCTCGCCAACCGCCGGTTGCTGATCGAACGCTGCGAGCAGGCTTTCGCCCGCGCCTTGTCGGGGCGGGGCCAGAGCACCAGTGTGGCCGCCTTGTTCATCGACCTGGACGGCTTCAAACCGATCAACGACAGGGCGGGGCACGACACCGGCGACCAGGTCCTGGTCGCGGTGGCAGCTGACCTGTTGGCCACCCTGCGACCGACCGACACGGTGGCCCGCGTGGGCGGGGACGAGTTCGTCGTCCTGCTCGAGGCCGACGACGGCCTGGCGTACCTGCGTGGCGTGGGCGAGCGCGTCACCACGACCATCCGGCGCCAGATCAGCACCGAGACCGACTCTCTGACCCTCTCGGCCAGCGTCGGGATCGCCCGCGTCGACCTGGCCCGCGAGCCCGAGGTGAGCCCCGAGCAGCTGCTGCGGCGCGCCGACGCGGCCATGTACCGGGCCAAGGAACGTGGCCGCGACCAGTACGACGTCTTCGACTCCGACCTGATGGAACGCACCGAAGCCCGCCAGGAGCTGGTTCAGGCAATCCGTGTGGGTCTGGCCAAGGACCGCGTCGGTTTGGTCTTCCAGCCAGTGGTCGACGTGGACAGCAATCTGGTGGTCGGCGCCGAGGCCCTGATGCGGCTGAGGGGTCCCGACGGGAGCCTGCTGCCGACGCTGGCCTCCGTCGTCGCCGCCGAGGCCGCCGGACTGGCCGAGCTGTTGGGCGACCGGGTCCTGCACCTGGCTCTCGGCGAGGCCAGCACCTGGCCCCAGCACATGAGTGTGGCGGTCAACATCAGCGCCCGCGAGCTGACCGGCCGCGACCTGCGTAGCCGGGTCGAAAGAGCCCTGGACCAGCACAGCTTCGACCCCTCCCGGCTGATCCTGGAGATCACCGAGTCCTCAGTCCTCAGCGCCGGACCCTCCGCGCTGACCGAGCTGGCCCGGCTCCGAAGCCGAGGGGTGCGGGTCGCGATCGACGACTTCGGAACGGCGTACGCCACCTTGGCGAACCTGACCACCTTGCCGGTGGACGTCCTGAAGGTCGACATGTCCTTTACCGCCGGCCTGCCCAGCCAACGGACCCACACCGCCATCGTTCACGGCATCGCCTCGATGGCTTTCGAGCTGGACATCCCCTGTGTCATCGAAGGGGTCGAGACCCACACCCAGCTGGACGCGATCCGGGGCATGTCGGTCCAGGCGCAGGGCTGGTACTGGGGCAAGCCCCAAGGCCCCGGACACATCCCGACGCTCAACCCTTCACCGACGCCAGCAGAGACCGCCGAGGCGAAGCGGCAAGCTATGGAACGATCGTGAGCGGCCTCAGATCTGTCGGAAGGGCGGGCCCCGCAGACGGCGGCCATCCACTCCGGACGATGAGTCTCCGGATACTGGGGGTGGGCGCATGGTTGTAGACACAGCACTGGTGGCCAGCTTGCTCGAGCGCGCGCAGTGCGGGGAGCATGACGAGGCGCTACGACTGGCTGAGGAGGCTCTGCGAGAACCGACAGGCGACCTTGCAGACGGGCCATCGGGCATGCACTTCGTGCGATTCGTGGCACTGCTCATGCAAGGGCGTAGCGGTGAGGCCATCGACGCCATCGACCTCATGTTGAGCTCCGCCGAACGCGAGGGCAGCAACGGGTGGCGGTCATGCGCCCTTTCAAGCAGGGCCTGGCAGCACCTCATGATCGACGAGCAGCTGGCCCGGCATGATGTGGCCGACGTTCTGCAAGACCTGGTCGACGCAGAGATCGCGCTGGCCCAGGGTGTCGACGACGGCATCATCGCGGAGAACGCCCACACCGGTATCGCCCTCGGCTACCACCAGCTCAGGCTCTATGAGCTGGCCCTGCCCCAGTACGAGGCGGCGTATGCCGTGAGCGCACAGGATGGCCGCCAGGCTGGCAACCGGGCGATGTGGCAGTGCAACATGGCGACCCTCCATCTCGAGTGGGCGCTGGAGCTCTACCGTGTTCGCGACGTGGCCCAGGCCGAGCAGCACAGCCTGGCCGCTGGTGCTCATGCCGCACTCGCGATCGAGAAGGCGGGCGGGCGCGACGCCGACAATTGGCGCCAGGACGCCCACCTTCTTGCGGCCTGCGCCGCTGCCGACGGCCCCGATCCGGCGGGCGCCGCCCAGTCCATCGAGCGGTACGCCGCCGCGCTCAACGATCGCGGCCAGCGTCTCGAGGTCGCCTTCTGCTGGCCGTTTCTTGCCGTCGCCTTGAGCCGCTCGGGCGAGCACAAGAGGGCACTTCAGGTTATCGAAGGCGCGGCGGCCGCCCTCCCGCCGGATGCTGGTTGGCTCACCACAGCCGCTGTCAACCACACCCGCGCCCTGTTGCTGGCAAATGACGGCAGCCACGGCGCCAAGGCCGCCCTGGCTTATGGCAACAGCCTGGCCGAGGCACTGTGGAGACAGCGACAGGGCACGCTTCACACGGCCATCACGATCAGGTCGCTCGACCGGCTGCGCCGGGAGAACGAGCAGGTGGCGCACAGCGCCGAGACCGACGCAGTCACCAAGGTCCCGAACCGGTGGGCGTTCGATCGCGTCGTCGAGTCGATGAAGGGTTCCGGCGACGATCGCTACCTCTCGGTGCTGGTCGTCGACCTCGACAGGTTCAAGGCAGTCAACGACGCGCGCGGACACGCCGCGGGCGACGATGTGCTGCGGGCGGTGGCGGCCGTGCTGTCCGGCGAGGTCCGTGAGGGTGATCTCGTCGCCCGCCTGGGCGGAGACGAGTTCGGTGTCCTGTTGCCTGGCGCGGGCGGACGCGTGGCGGGAACAGTGGCCCAGCGAATGGTCGATGCGATCGAAGCACTCAAGGACCCTTTCGTCACCGTGAGCATCGGCGTCGCCACCGGTCCCACATCGGACATCCTGGCAACGTGGCACACGGCAGACCAAGCCATGTACGTCGCCAAGCGGGCCGGCGGCAACCGGACACACCTTCACGAGCCTGAGCTTTGAAGAACGGCCGCGGGCAGGAGACACCGCGGCCGTCCTCTCAAACGGACAGTCCTCGCGAGGACGCAGGGCTGCCGGGGCTGCGGGGGCGGGGTGAGGGGCGCAGCCCCGGCAGGTTCCTGGAGCGACCACGCATCCTTGGGCGTGGCGGCTAGTTCGTCCTATGGACGGTGTTCGTGGATTCTGCAGAAGAACGGTCCCAGCTGTTGCCCGGCGAACCTTCGCCTCGACATGAATATTCTCTCGTCGCGCGACGAGAAGGTCCACGCGACCTTCGGCTCATGGCGTCATGCGACCAATGTCGTGTTGCGATTCTCCGCCGCCGACGGATGTGAAGGCGACTGGCCCGCGATACAACGTCTGAGACTCACACCTGACCCGCATCAGAGCCTCAGTGAGCACGGCCTGGGCATTTCCTTACCGTCAGCGCCCGAGTTGACCGGGGGTGACTGGTACTAGTACCAGTACTACCGTGCGCCGCTAGACGACACCGTGGCGTTGGGCCCACAACGCGGCTGAGGTGCGGTCGCTGACGCCCAGGACGGTGAAGACCCGGGTCAGGTGGGCTTTGACGGTCTTCTCGCTGATGGTCAGCCGCCTCGCGATGCTCTTGTTCGGCAGACCGACCGCGACCAGCGAGAGAACCTCTCGCTCACGCGCCGAGAGCGCGTTCGAGTCGGCGTTGCCGGAGGGCCGGTTGCTCGGCAGCAATGCGCGAGCGGCCTTGGGTGAGAGGGGCACACCGCCAGCGGCAGCGTCGCGCAGGGCCCTGATGATGTCCTCAGGCTCGGCGTCCTTGAGCAGGTAGCCGACTGCCCCAACGTCCAGTGCGGCCATGATGCGGGCGTTCTCGCTGAACGAGGTCAGCATGATGACCTTGGTCGACGGCCGGGCCAGCAGTACGGCGCGGGTCGCGTCG
>JBBRZV010000104.1:0-9513 GCA_038236365.1 Actinomycetales bacterium
ATCGTCGGCTCGAGGTCCAACTGACGTGATTGTGAGAGATCGTGAGAGGCGGGCCGCTTGTCGAGGGTCTCAAGATCCGCTGGCAGGCCGCTGACCTGCGGTTTTGTGGTGGCCAGGGGCGGGGTCGAACCGCCGACCTTCCGATTTTCAGTCGGACGCTCGTACCAACTGAGCTACCTGGCCTTGCATGACGCTTGGGTGGGACGGGCAAGAAAGAGCGACCCCGACCGGGCTCGAACCGGCGACCTCCGCCGTGACAGGGCGGCGCGCTAACCAACTGCGCTACGGGGCCTTGGGTAAGGCCTTTACTGCGTATCCCCAACGGGATTCGAACCCGTGCTACCGCCGTGAAAGGGCGGGGTCCTGGGCCGCTAGACGATGGGGACCCGGATCATTTGTGCTCAACCGGACCCCTCGCCGCTAGCGAGCAGCAGCTCGGATCCGTCGAGGACTAGGGAAGCATAGGGGAGAGGGCGAGGAATCGCCAAAGCAGGTGACCATGGTCTCAGGCCGGGTTGGCCCACTGGAGGAGCGGGTCCGGCGCCCATGTGTTCACGATCCGATCCAGAGGTACGCCGAGCCGCTCCGCTCGGGCGCATCCGTAGATCTGGAACTCCAGCTGTCCCGGGGCATGAGCGTCGCTGTCGATCGAGAACAGACACCCAGCGTTGAGGGCCAGGGCAACCAGCTCGTCAGGGGGGTCGCAACGCTCGGGGCGTGAGTTGATCTCAACAGCGACCCCGTTGGTCGCGCAAGCCTCGAACACTGCTGCGGCGTCGAAGGAGCTCTGGCCCCGCGTGCCTCGTGAGCCTTCCACGAGACGCCCAGTGCAGTGACCGAGAACGTTCGTGTGCGGGTTCTCTACGGCGGCGATCATCCTGCGGGTCATCGGTGCTGACGACATCGCCAGCTTGGAGTGCACCGATGCCACCCGGAAGTCGAGCTGCGAGAGCATCTCCGGGCTCTGGTCGAGGGCGCCGTCGTCGAGGATGTCGACCTCGATCCCCTTCAGCAGGCGGAAGGCACCGACCGCCGACCTGATGCTGTCGATGACGCCGAGCTGGATCGTCAGGCGCTCTGCCGAAAGGCCGTTCGCAATCTTCAGCCGCGGCGAGTGATCGGTGAGCACCAGGTAGTCGTGCCCCAGGTCCATCGCCGTCACCACCATCTCCTGGATGGAGGACCCGCCGTCGGACCAGTCCGAGTGACAGTGCAGATCGCCGCGCAGAGCCGCCCTCACCTCGAGCCCACCGGCCACCAAGGGGTCAGTTGCGCTGTCCTCCAACGACTTCAGGTATGCCGGCACCTGCCCTTCCAGGGTCTCCCGGATGACCGACTCGGTCGAGGGTCCAACGCCGGGCAGCTCGGTGAGTGTCCGGGCGATGGCTCGCGATCGCAGCTCGGAGGGGTCGGTCTCGAGCACCGTCTCGGCCGCCCCGCGGAACGCCTTGACGCGGTAGGTCCCAGCCCTGGAACGCTCCAGCAGGAAGGCGATCCGGCGCAGCGCGTCATACGGCTCAAGCATCACCGGACATCCCAGGAGCCCACGCGTCAGAGTCCGCACTGCTTGCGCATGGCGGCGTCCCAGATCCGGTCGCCGCCAAGGCGGCGCAGGTTGATCATGACCTTGGCGGCAGGTGTGACCACATATCGCGAGCGGGGCCGCGACGAGTCGACCGCTCTGAGGATCACTGCGGCGACGGACTCTGGGCCGGTCGCCATGAAGTCGTTCGCATAGCCACTGGTCGTCCTCTTGTCGTTCGCCGCCAACAGGTCCCCGTATGCCGTGTCTGCCCCGTGAGAGGAAGTCCCAAGCTCAACGCTTTCGCTCACCTTGCCCTCAAAGCTGGTGCGGACCAGGCCGGGCTCCACCAGGACGACGTTGATGCCGAACGGCTTGACCTCGACCCGAAGTGCGTCGCTGATGGCTTCGACGGCGTACTTCGTCGCATGGTAAAAGCCGCCGACGGGGAAGGTGATCCGTCCGCCCATCGACCCGATGTTGACGATCAGGCCGGCCCGCGACCGACGCATCGCGGGCAGGACCAGCTGAGTGAGCCGCGCGAGTCCGAACACGTTGGTTTCGAACATGGTCCGGACCAGCTCGAGGTCGGCCTCCTCGATCGGCCCGTACTCGCCATACCCGGCGTTGTTGATCAGGGTGCCAACACGTCCATGCTCCTCCTCGACGGTCCTCACCGCAGCGATCATCGAGGTCTCGGAGGTCACGTCCATGGCCAGGGGATGGCAGCCGAGCGCCTCGAGGTCCCCGAGCGTCTCCGCCCGTCGGGCGGTCGCGTAGACGGTGTGCCCGTCGCGGACCAGAGCCTCAGCGGTGGCGGCGCCGATGCCCGACGAGCAGCCACTGATGAGGACGGGATCGTGACGTTTCATAGGTTCATCCTCGCGCAACTGTGGTGCGTGCGGGTGAAGATGCGAAGACCCCGGACGTCGACCGCTAGCCCGACGCCGAGAGCACTTGGCAGACTGACCCTCATGACGGGATACGAGGCAGCAGGGAATCGCTACGACGTGATGGAGTACCGCCGCTGCGGCAAGAGCGGGTTGAAGCTGCCGGCGATCTCACTCGGGCTCTGGCAGAACTTCGGCACCGACCGACCGGAGGAGACCCAGCGTGCGATTCTGCGCCGGGCCTTCGACCGCGGGGTGACGCACTTTGACCTGGCCAACAACTATGGCCCGCCGTACGGCCGGGCTGAGAGCAACTTCGGGCGCTACCTGCATGAGGACTTCGCGGCGCACCGTGACGAGCTGGTGATCTCCAGCAAGGCGGGATACGACATGTGGCCGGGCCCCTACGGGCAGGGCGGTGGCGGTCGCAAGTACCTCATCTCGTCCCTGGACCAGTCCCTGGCGCGAATGAAACTCGACTACGTCGACATCTTCTACCACCACGTGCCCGACCCCGAGACGCCGATCGAGGAGACGATGACGGCGCTCGACCACATCGTGCGTTCCGGAAAGGCGTTGTACATCGGGATCTCCTCGTACTCGGGCGCGAAGACGGCTGAGGCTGCAACGATCGCGCGCCGGCTTGGGACGCCGCTGTTGATTCATCAGCCGTCCTACTCGTTGTTCAACAGGTGGATCGAGGAGGATCTGCTGGACCATCTCGAGACGCAGGGGATGGGCTGCATCGTGTTCTCTCCGTTGGCCCAGGGGTTGCTGACCGACCGTTACCTTGGCGGCACCATCCCGGCCGACTCGCGTGCCGCGCGGCATGGGTCGCTCGAGGCGGAGCACCTCGAGGAGCCCAAGCTCACGCATGTACGGGCCCTGAACGAGATTGCCAAGGAGCGCGGTCAGAAGCTCGCCCAGCTCGCGATCTCATGGGTGTTGCGCGACAAGCGGGTGACCTCGGCCTTGCTGGGCGCCTCCAGCGTGGAGCAGCTGGACACCAACCTCGACGCCCTGGCCAACCTTGCTTTCACCGCCGAGGAGCTCGAACGCATCGACCAGCACGCGCTCGAAGCCGGCATCAACCTCTGGGCCAGGGCCACGGAGGTCTGAACGCAAAGGTGGGTCGGGTCAGCCCGGGGTCAGCCTGAAGGTCAGCCTGAAGGTCGGATGCTGGGAGTTAGAGCTTCCTGCCGTAGGGCCCATAGTTCAAGTCTCGACGAGAAAATGACTCCTCGCGACCAGCCCATCCGGCGATAGGCATTGTCATATCGGCGGACTCGCATTTAGCGTGGAGACGACAACACCCTCAACAAGTCGGTTGCCGGGAGGCCCTCGATGAGTGCTGAGCGTATTGCGGAAGTGGGCAAGCTGGCCTGGCTGCCCGCCGGTCGCAAGTCCAAGTGGGCGGTTCTGGTCTTCTGGCTCATCGTCGCGGCCTTCGCCGCCGGGCCGTCCGGTCTGCTCATGGGTGCCGAGAAGAATGACGCCATCGCCTGGCTGCCGGGGAGCGCCGAGTCGACCAAGGTGATCCAGGCATCCCAGCAGTTCCAGTCCAAGGACGAGATCCCGACGATCGTGGTCTACGAACGCGCCGGGGGCCTGACGCCCCAGGACATGGCGTCGGTGACCGCGCAGGTCGCGAAGTTCAACGCGGTCCAGACAGTTGATCGCGACTCGGTGGGTCCGATCCCCTCCCAGGACAAGAAGTCGCTCCAGGTCGTGGTGCCGATCAACGCGGGAAGCGCCGGCTGGGACAAGCTGGCGGGGACGGTGGACGACATGCGGTCCATCGCCAAGTCCAGCCCGGCTGGTCTTTCGGTGCACTTCACCGGCCCCGGAGGCTATGCCGCGGACTCCTCTGCCGCCTTCTCGGGCATAGACGGCAAGCTGCTGTACTCCGCCCTGGCCGTCGTCATCTTCATCCTGCTGATCACCTACCGCAGCCCCGTGCTGTGGCTGCTCCCCGTTGTCTCCGCCGGACTGGCACTGACCGTGGCTGAGGCCGTCATCTACCAGCTGACCAAAGGCGGCCTCACCGTCAACGCGCAGAGCGCAGGCATCCTGACGGTCCTTGTCTTCGGGGCCGGCACCGACTACGCCCTGCTGCTGGTCGCACGGTACCGCGAGGAGCTACGCCGCCACGAGGATCGCCACGAGGCGATGGCCTTCGCACTGCACCGTGCGGGGCCGGCGGTCTTCGCCAGTGGGCTCACGGTCATTGCGGGGATGCTCTGCCTACTCGTCGCGAGCCTGAACTCGACCAAGGGTCTTGGCCCTGTCGCGGCCATCGGAATTGCGGTCGGGCTCTCGGTCATGCTCACCCTGTTGCCTGCGCTGCTTGTCATTTTCGGTCGCTGGATCTTCTGGCCGGTTCGTCCGACGTTCGGTTCCGTCGACCACACCCAGACCACTTTCTGGGCCAAGGTCGGCAGGCGGATCGCCCTCGCCCCACGGGCCACATGGGTTGCCACGTCGGCGGCGCTGGTCGTGGCGGCGCTGGGCCTTCTCCAGCTCAACGCGGTCGGGCTCCAGAACAAGGATGCGTACTTCGGCACGCCGGACTCGGTTGTCGGCGAACAGGTTCTGGCCAAGCACTTTCCGGCCGGCTCCGGGCAGCCGGTTGTGGTCCTTGCCAAGGCCGATCATGCGGCGGCGGTGACCTCAGCCATGGCCGGCGTCCCGGGGATCTCGGCGGTTGCCCCACCGGTGGTCAGGGGCGATCTCGTCTACCTTGCCGGCACGCTCTCCGTGGCTCCCGACAGCCAGGCTTCCATCGACACGGTCGGCCTCGTGCGAGACGCCATCCACCGGGTGCCGGGAGCTCAGGCAATTGCCGGTGGCGACAGCGCCACCCGTGGTGACATCCTGACCGCCTCCAGCAACGACAACAAGGTGATCATCCCGCTCATCCTGCTGGTCGTTGCGCTGATCCTGATGGTGTTGCTGCGCGCGGTGGTGGCCCCGCTCATCCTGATCGGGACGGTGGTTCTCTCCTTTGGTGCGGCCCTGGGGCTCAGCGCGCTGACCTTCCGTCACGTCTTCCACTTCGCAGGCGCCGACCCCTCAATTCCGCTGTTCGTCTTTGTCTTCCTCGTGGCCCTGGGGATCGACTACAACATCTTCCTGATGACCCGCGTCCGCGAGGAGGCCAGGCAGTCCGGCACCAGGCGTGGCGCCCTCATCGGCCTGGGGGCAACAGGTGGGGTGATCACCTCGGCCGGACTGGTGCTTGCTGGCACGTTCGCCGTGCTGGCCACCTTGCCGGTGGTGGCGTTCGCCGAGATGGGGTTTGCGGTGGCGCTCGGAGTTCTCCTCGACACGCTGATTGTGCGATCGGTGCTCGTGACAGCGCTGAACCTGGATGTCGGTCGACACATGTGGTGGCCCAGCAGCCTGGCCAAGGAGACGCATCCCGAGGACCTGCCCAGTCGTCATACCGGCGCGCACGAGGGCGCGATGTCAGGAACCGAGAAGCGGGACCGAAAGGACTGACCCGCGAACGTGGCGGTAGCCCGGATTCCGAAGGTGCCGGGAGTACCATCCGAGATGTGGATCGCTGATCAGGGCTGCGACGTTCGGCTCGGTTGATCCTCATTTGTCAGCCGTCTCGACAGCGTGGGAAGGGGACCCTCATGAACGCCACCCTCATCTGGGCATTGGCTCTGACCGTGGTGGTTCTCGCCATCGTTGTCGGCACCATCGTCTCGGTTCTGAAGGCGAGGGCCAGGGCCCGGCGCGAGGCGAACAAGCGCACCGTTGCCACGCCCTGCGCCGCGAACGGTCACAGCTACCGGATCTACGAGACTGGCTGGCGCTGCGACATATGCGGCAACTACGTCTCCCGCGTTGACGGCGAGGTCTATGGGCCCGAGAAGGAGGGCCTGCGTGAGCGCCGCAGGGAGCCTCGTTGACGGCTCGCCAAACTCCTCGGGCTTGGTCACGGCACTAGGCCTTTGAGCACCCGCCGGGTGTCCTTCGGCCCGTAGCCCATCGGCATCCCCCTTGATGCAACCTTCCTTGGGGTCCCGGTCGTCTTGATGGGTGAACGGGTCAGGAGGTGGGTCGGTTGCTCAGCGTCGAGGACTTCATCGACCGGAACTCCCGGTTGCTTCTGCGATCGGCATGGCTGCTGACCGGCAACTGGGCCTCGGCCGAGGATCTGGTTCAGACCTCCCTCCTGCAGTCATGGCTGCACTGGGACGAGATCAAAGCGGACACGCCGGACTTCTATGTTCGTCGCGTCCTGATGAACACCTTCCTCAGTGGGCAGCGGCGTCGGTGGAATCGTGAACGGCCCACGGCTGAGCTGCCTGACCGGCCCGGGGCCGACGAGCTGACCTCAAGCGAGCTTCGTCCGGTGATCTGGCGAGCGTTGTCCGGGCTGCCGGCCAGGCAACGGGCCGTCGTCGTGCTGCGCTACTTCAATGACCTCTCTGAGGCCCAGACCGCCCAGGCGCTGGACTGCTCGGTCGGCACAGTGAAGAGCCAGGCCTCTCGCGCGCTGGCCAAGCTTCGTTCGATTCCGGAACTTCAATCTCTTCTGGAGGAGGTTGGGCATGAATGACCTCGAGCGTCGACTCAGCGACTTGCTCCACGCCGGAGCGCCGGAGCCGGAGAGGACCATCACCCCGGGTGAGATCGCCCGACTCGCACAACACGCTCCGATGCCACGCCGACGCATCACGAAGAGCTGGGGTGTCCCCCTGCTGGCTGCAGCTGCCGTCCTCGTTGCCGTTGGGGTGCCGGCGGTCGTCATCGGCCATACAAGCAACTCAGCCACGCCAACGTCGCATTCGGTGGGCGGTCTCACTCCCGCACCCACCGCCGCCGGCTCACCATCGCCGACGGGTTCCGGGACCAGCAGGCCCTCACCCACAACCAGTATCACCGCGGGAGCAGTCGCCACCTGCCTGACCGGTCAGCTGCGTCTGGCTGCTGGGCCCACGAACGGTGCGGCCGGCAGCCTCTACACGAGCTTGTCCTTCACGAACACCACGGGCACGTCCTGCTCCATGCGCGGGTTTCCCGGGGTCTCGCTGCTCAACGACGCAGGGGTCATCGTGGGCCAACCAGCCACCCGAGACGGCTCCGCAGGTTCACCGGTCAGGCTTGGTCCTGGCCAGCGCGCCCAGTTCATCATCCGGGTGGGCACGGCTACTCGAACGGGCTGCACTGTGCCCAGACCTTCCAGCCAGATCGAGGTGTACCCGCCCGGGCAGACCGTCGCACTGCGCATACCGTTCGCCACGGGCTCCTGCGCGATGTCTGTTCAGAGCGTCCTCGCGGCCAAATGAGTCGTAGCCGACGGAACCATCCGGCGGCGGGGCGGATCCCACAGAGCCGCTATTCTCAGGGTGTAACAACGAGGATGACCGGCACTGGCCCTTGGCCGACGCAGAACCGGCACCGACATACATGGGGTGGGCATCGTGGAAAAGGAGTTCTACCAGGATCTGCTCGACCAGATGTCCGACGGCGTCTACTTCGTGACCCCGGACCGGCGGATCACCTACTGGAACGCCGGCGCTGAGCGCATCACGGGATACAACGCGCACGACGTGTTGGGACACAGCTGCGCCGAGGGGATCCTGCGACACGTCGACGACACCGGTCAGCAGCTGTGCCTTCACGGGTGCCCGCTCGCCGCGGTGATGGAAGATGGCAGGCCGCGCAAGGCTCTTGTCTACCTGCACCACAAGGACGGACACTGTGTCCCGGTCACGGTCCGGGCTGAGGTGTTGCGGGACCGGGCAGGGAAGATGGTCGGGAGCGTCCAGGTCTTCTCAGGCAAGACGAGCCGCCCCCTTGATGGCGAGCGTCGGGTTCGCACTGACGACTCACTGGATCGCGTGACCGGCCTGACCGCACGCCGTTTCGGTGACATGTACCTTCAAAGCCTCATGGGGGCGGTGGGCGACGGGGCCGTGACAATGGGCATCCTGTCCGTCGGCACCGACCACCTGAAGGACGTCAGCGACAGGTTCGGTCACGAGACCGGCGACGAGGTGCTCCGTATGATCGGACAGTCGTTTGCGAACGGGCTTCGACGAGGTGACCTCGCCGTTCGCTGGGGGCCCACGGAGTTTCTTGCGCTTCTGCCTGGCACCCAAGCAGGCGGACTACAAGTCGCCGCCGAGAGGGTGCGGATGCTGGTGGAGAACTCGTGGATCCTGAGCGGTAGCGACCAGGTTCGGGTCACCGTCTCAGTGGGCGCAACCATTGCGGCGCTGGCCGAGACGGCCGACGATCTTGTTGCGCGCGCCAACGCTTTCATGCGCGCGAGCCAGCTCGGCGGATGTAATCGTGTCACTACCGACGCAGGCGAAATCATCAACACGGCCGATCGACCGATCCTGGGCACTGCCGTCCCATGGGCGACGTCAGGTTAGCCAGGCTGCCTCAGCCAGCGGGCTGACCTCGGGTACCAGCAACAGCTTCACCCCTCACGAAATCTGAGGGCGTGCGGAAGCGGTTGCGTGCGGTTGGCTCCCACGGCGCAGTACGGCGGGGACGCCGCCTCAATCCGCAACGCACGGCTCCGATTGCCGATACTCTCCGAGCACCGCTCGACTTTGATGCCTTCCAAGGAGAGTTCCGCCACATGCGCACGGATTGTTCCTGCTGCAGCCGATCGGGCTTCTACCGCCCGCGGTGTGTCCAGAGCGGAGGTGTGTAGTCGTGCTGCGTGATCCCACCGGGGTTGCCTATGCCGTCGCCGCGGTCGTATTCGCGTGGGTCGCTGCCCTGACCTGGCGGCGTAAGGCGCACAACCCGACCGTCGCGATGTCCCTGGTCGTAGTGATGCTGGGACTTGGTGTGTCGTCCCTTGCCGACGCCGTTGCCGTGGCGTCCGCCAACCAGACGGCGGCGGCGGTCGCTTCCCTGGCGATCCTGCCCGGGGTGGGCATCGCGACCGGCGCCTTCATGTGCCTCGGGATTGGCGTCGCTTGGCCTCAGCCTCGATCCACCGTTGAATTAGCTCAAAGAGCGGGTCGGAACGCGCGAATACCCCTGTGACCTGGGAGAATACGGCTTGTCGAGAGTCGTTTCATCCAATCAGAGGGGCATCCACTAGATGCGAGTTTCTCATAG
>JBBRZV010000105.1:0-9430 GCA_038236365.1 Actinomycetales bacterium
GCAGTTCGACGGGCGCGGCAACTACACGTTCGGCCTGACCGAGCAGTCGATGTTCCACGAGATCGACCAGGACAAGATCGACCGCGTGCGGGGCATGGACATCACCGTCGTCACCACGGCGGTCAATGACGACGAGGGTCGCGCGTTGTTGCGTCACCTCGGCTTCCCGTTCAAGGAGAACTGACGTGGCGAAGACCGCGCTTGTCAACAAGGCAAATGCCAAGCCGAAGTTCAAGGTTCGTGGCTACACCCGCTGCCAGCGATGCGGTCGACCACACTCGGTCTACCGCAAGTTCGGCCTGTGCCGTATCTGCTTCCGCGAGATGGCCCATGCCGGCGAGCTCCCAGGCGTTACCAAGAGCAGCTGGTGAGGCACATCAACGACTACACCGCAGGTCGGCCTGAGTCACAGGTTGATACCCCGGTGAGGAAGGGCGGAGAAGCCCAATGACAATGACAGATCCGATTGCGGACATGTTGACCCGCGTCCGGAACGCCAACTCGGCGCACCACGACGTCGTCTCGATGCCGTTCTCCAAGCTCAAGTCCCACATCGCCGAGATCCTGCAGGCCGAGGGTTACATCTCCGGCTGGCACGTCGAGGACGCCGAGGTCGGTTCCACACTGGCCATCGACCTGAAGTACGGCCCCAACCGAGAGCGATCCATCGCCGGTGTGCGTCGGGTGTCCAAGCCCGGTCTGCGCGTCTATGCCAAGTCGACCGGCCTGCCCAAGGTTCTGGGCGGCCTCGGTGTTGCCATCATTTCCACGTCCTCCGGCTTGTTGACCGACAAGCAGGCGGCAAAAAAGGGTGTAGGCGGAGAAGTTCTCGCCTACGTCTGGTAACGGAAGAGGAGGAGTACTCATGTCCCGTATTGGACGACTTCCTGTCCCGGTGCCCTCAGGCGTCGACGTGTCGATCGACGGACAGGCTGTCACTGTCAAAGGCCCCAAGGGCCAGCTGCAGCATGTTGTTGCCGAGCCGATCATGGTGGCCCGGTCCGCTGAGGGGACCGTCGAGGTCAAACGCCCCGATGACGAGCGGCAGTCGCGCTCGCTGCATGGCCTGACCCGCACGCTTATCAACAACATGGTGCTCGGTGTGACCGAGGGCTATGAGAAGAAGATGGAGATCCACGGCACCGGTTACCGGGTAGCGGCAAAGGGCGGCGACCTCGAGTTCGCGCTCGGCTACAGCCACTCGATCACCATCAAGGCGCCCCAGGGCATCTCCTTCATCGTCGAGAACCCCACGCGCTTCGCAGTCCAGGGCATCGACAAACAGCTCGTCGGCGAGGTTGCCGCCAACATTCGCAAACTACGCAAGCCCGACCCTTACAAGGGCAAGGGCGTTCGGTACGCCGGCGAGCAGATCCGCCGCAAGGTCGGAAAGGCTGGTAAGTAAGCCATGGCACTGGTCATCAAGCGCGCCAAGGACAAGAGCGCGGCCCGCGGTCGCCGCCACCTGCGCGTACGCAAGAAGGTCAACGGCACGTCACTTCGTCCACGTCTCGTGGTGTCGCGGTCCAGCCGTCACATATTCGTCCAGATTGTTGACGACTCGCTCGGGAGCACGCTGGCTTCGGCATCGACCATGGAAGCGGACCTCCGTTCCTTCGTGGGCGACAAGACCGCCAAAGCCCGCCAGGTTGGTGAGCTCGTTGCTGCACGCGCGAAGAGCGCCGGCGTGGAAGCTGTTGTCTTCGACCGCGGCGGGAACCGCTACCACGGCCGCATCGCCGCAATCGCCGATGGTGCACGCGAGGGCGGTCTGTCCCTGTGAGGCACGAGCTGTCCGAGATTTCTGAGAAGAGGAACGTCTGATGCCTGGACCCCAGCGTCGAGGAACCGGCGCCGGTGCCGGTGCCGCCACCGGTGCAACCGGCGGCGAGCGCAACGAGCGACGTGGAGGCGGGCGTGACCGCGACAACCGCGGCCGCGACAACGCACCTGACAAGAACGCGTTCATAGAGCGTGTCGTGACGATCAACCGTGTCTCCAAGGTCGTCAAGGGTGGTCGACGCTTCAGCTTCACCGCCCTTGTGGTGGTCGGAGATGGGGATGGCACCGTCGGTGTCGGCTACGGGAAGGCCAAGGAAGTTCCCGCCGCCATCGCCAAGGGTGTCGAGGAGGCCAAGAAGGAGTTCTTCAAGGTCCCCCGCATCCAGGGCACCATTCCTCACCCGATTCAGGGTGAAGCGGCAGCAGGCGTGGTCATGCTGCGCCCGGCCGCCCCCGGAACGGGTGTCATCGCAGGCGGACCCGTACGCGCGGTGCTCGAGTGCGCGGGGATCAAGGACGTCCTGTCCAAGTCCTTGGGCTCTGACAACGCCATCAACGTGGTCCACGCGACGGTTGCCGCCCTCCGCGGCCTCGAACGTCCCGAAGAGGTTGCCGCACGCCGCGGTCTGCCACTGGAGCACGTCGCCCCGGCGGCCATGTTGCGCGCTCGCGCTGCAGGGCTCGGTGCCTGATGGGAAGACTCAAGGTGACCCAGACCGGTTCAGGGATCGGTGGCAAGCAGAACCATCGCGAGACGCTGCGCTCCCTGGGCCTGAAGCGCATCAGTGATGTCGTCGTCAAAGAGGACCGGCCCGAGATTCGCGGGATGGTCCGCGCGGTCAGGCACCTGGTTGTCGTCGAGGAGGTTGAGTGATCATGGCTAAAGAAACGCCCGCGCTGAAGGTCCACCACCTTCGCCCAGCTCCCGGCGCCAAGACCGCCAAGACCCGTGTGGGTCGTGGCACCGGCAGCAAGGGCAAGACGGCTGGCCGCGGTACCAAGGGCACAAAGTCGCGATACCAGGTTCCGGAAAGCTTCGAAGGTGGGCAGATGCCCATGCACATGCGGCTGCCCAAGCTCCGTGGCTTCAAGAACCCGTTCCGTACCGAGTACCAGGTGGTGAACCTGGACCGCATCTCTGCCTTGTTCCCGAAGGGCGGCGACGTGGTGGTCGAGGACCTCGTGGCCAAGGGTGCCGTTCGCGACGGCGGGCTGGTCAAGGTGCTCGGTGATGGCGAGATCACCGTGAAGGTGGCCGTGACTGCTCACAAGTTCTCAGCGACCGCAAAGGATAAGATCGAGGCCGCCGGAGGGTCTGTCACGATCCTCTGATCATGAAGCTTTATCGATAGCGCCCCGGGCACCGGATCCCCCGGGCACGGGGTGCTATCGTCCCACGGACGGTTTACTGAGCAGACATTTGGTCCTCGGGACCAATCAGGAGGACCAGTGCTCAAGGCTTTCATCCGGGCGTTCAAGACGCCGGACCTGCGCAAGAAGCTGCTGTTCACTCTTGCGATCATGGCGATCTTCCGCCTGGGCTCTCACATCCCTACTCCGGGCGTCAGCTATGTGGACATCCAGAAGTGCCAGCCGAAGTCCGGGGCGGCGGGCGGGGTGCTGGGCCTGGCTGACCTGTTCAGTGGTGGCGCTCTGCTTCAACTGTCGGTGTTCGCGCTCGGGATCATGCCGTACATCACCGCGAGCATCATCATTCAGCTGCTGGTCGTGGTCATTCCCCGGTTCGAGACCCTGAAACAAGAGGGTCAGTCCGGCACCGCAAAGCTGACTCAGTACACGCGTTACCTGACCATCGGGCTGGCCGTCCTGCAGTCCTCCACGCTTGTCACGGCCGCCCGCAACCCACAGACCCTCTTCGGAAGCTCATGCACGAGCATCATGCCGGACACGAGCCTGAAGACCATCCTGATCATGGTCCTGACCATGACGGCCGGGACCGGTGTGATCATGTGGATGGGCGAGCTGATCACGGACCGTGGCATCGGCAACGGCATGTCACTGTTGATCTTCACCTCGATTGCTGCACGCTTCCCCCAGTCGCTGGCTGCGATCCACACCTCAAGCGGCCGGTGGGACACGCTGATCCTCGTCATCCTCATCGGTTTCCTGGTGATCGGGCTTGTCGTCTTCGTCGAGCAGTCACAGCGTCGTGTCCCGGTGCAGTACGCCAAGCGGATGATCGGTCGCAAGATGTACGGCGGCACGAGCACCTACATCCCGCTCAAGGTCAACATGGCCGGCGTGATACCCGTCATCTTCGCGTCGTCGCTGCTGGCGTTGCCCGCGGTTCTCGCCCAGTTCAACCAGGGCACCGGTAAGCCACCGGCCTGGGTGAACTTCATCAACTCGTACCTGGTGCGCGGGGACCACCCGATCTACATGATCGCCTATGTGGCCTTGATCATCTTCTTCACGTTCTTCTACGTCTCCATCACGTTCAACCCCGTCGAGGTCGCCGACAACATGAAGAAGTACGGCGGCTTCATCCCGGGTATCCGTGCCGGGCGGCCCACTGCCGAGTACCTCGACTACGTCCTGACCCGCATCACCGTGCCGGGAGCCACCTATCTGGCCCTGATCTCACTGATCCCGCTCATTGCTCTGATCTTGGTGGGCGCCGACCAGAACTTCCCGTTCGGTGGCACCTCGATCCTGATCGTCGTCAGCGTCGGCCTGGACACGGTGAAGCAGATCGAGTCCCAGCTGCAGCAGCGACACTATGAAGGGTTCCTCCGTTGATGTCACCCCACAAGGTCACTCGCTTGGCTCCTTGTTTCGCGGGGGCCCCGACATGCGTCTGATCATCCTGGGTCCACCCGGTGCCGGCAAGGGCACACAGGCCGAACGCGTCGCGGCGAGCCTGGGTATCCCGGCCATCTCGACCGGTGACATCTTCCGCTCCAACATCAAGAACGAGACGGCGCTGGGCCTGCAGGTCAAGGAGATCCTCGCTTCAGGCGCCTACGTCCCCGACGAGGTCACCAACGCCATTGTTCGGGATCGTCTGAGCGAGCCGGATGCCCTCGCCGGTTTTCTCCTCGATGGCTACCCCCGCACGCTCGCGCAGGTGAGCGAGCTGGACGACATGCTGAAGGCTGAGGGAACCTCGCTGGACGCCGTCGTCGAGCTGACGGTCGATATCGACGAGGTGGTTCAGCGGCTGCTCAAACGGGCCGAGATCAGCGGGCGCGCCGACGACACAGAAGACGTGATCCGGCACCGGCAAGACGTCTACGTCAAGGAGACCGCGCCCCTGGCGGCGATCTACCGTGAACGTGGCCTGCTTCGCCAGGTCGATGGCATGGGCGACATGGATATGGTGGCCGAGCGGATCCAGACCGCACTGCGGGCCCCGCAGGCCTGAGAGACGCCGCAGGTGTTCGGTCGTAGCCGTCTCGACGTCAAGACTCCCGACCAGATCCGCAAGATGCGGCTGGCCGGCATGGTGGTAGGGGAGACGCTCGAGCTGATCCGCGACCTGGCCAGAGTCGGGGCCACGACGGGCGAGCTCGACAAAGCCGCTGAGGACCTCATCCGCAGCAAGGGCGCGACCCCTTCGTTTCTGGGTTACCACGGTTACCCCGGGAGCCTCTGTGTGAGTGTCAACGAGGAGGTCGTTCACGGCATACCAGGACCGCGAACGCTGGTTCTCGGGGACTTCGTCTCGATCGACTGCGGAGCGATCCTGGACGGCTGGCACGGCGACGCCGCAATATCGCTGATCGTCGGCGGCCGCGAAGCGGGCTCTGCCCCTGACCTGGCCCTTATGGATGCCACCGAGGACTCGATGTGGGCCGGCATCGCAGCGCTGGCCGTGGGATGCCCTCTCTACGATGTGGGCGCCGCCGTCGAGGACTGCATCGTCGATGCAGCACGGGCGGACGGCTTGACGTACGGGATCATCGAGGACTACGTCGGTCATGGCATCGGCACCGAGATGCACCAGGACCCGCAGGTGCCCAACTACCGCGTGAGAGACCGCGGGCCGATCGTCAGGTCCGGCGTGACCCTGGCCATCGAGCCGATGGTGACGTTGGGCTCAGCCGAGACTGATGTGCTCGATGACGAGTGGACCGTGATGACCCAGGACGGCTCTCGGGCCGCCCACTGGGAGAACTCCGTAGCCGTCACCGACGCTGGACTCTGGGTGTTGACTGCATTGGATGGCGGCGAGCAGCGGCTCAAGTCACTCGGTGCGACATACGCCCCGCAGGACTGACGTAGAGGGGCCTTACTTCCACGCGTTACCGGGGCCGTATGCCGCGGCACCATGTCTTGCAGCACGGTAGACGATTTCGTCCATTCTGGGTCTAGGGCGTACTCTTGTGCGTCGGCTCATGAGCATTGTGTGCCTGCACCCTCCCCGCGGCTGGTTGTGGTGGTGCAGGTTGCGCACAGACGTGCGCCAAGGCAAGTGGCGGCATCGATCGAGGCAGTACCTGCGGAACACCCGTCACCCCCAGCCAGGGGGTGATATTTCATGGAATGCGGAGGACATGGCGAAGAAGGACGGTGTCATCGAGATCGAGGGCGTGATCGTGGAGGCTCTGCCGAACGCTATGTTCCGCGTGGAGCTCACCAACGGTCATAAGGTTCTCGCTCACATCTCGGGCAAGATGCGACAGCACTACATCCGGATCCTCCCTGAGGACCGCGTAGTGGTGGAGCTGAGCCCCTATGACCTGACCCGTGGACGCATCGTCTTCCGTTACCGATGAGCGCTCAACACGCTGTTTCGAGCGTATTTCACAGCTGCAGCACAAAGTTATAACGACTCCCGATCCCACTGACTCACCGTGGTCGTCTCGCATCAGCGGGTCGCTTACGGCAGTCCGACTAAGACAGCAGGCAGATGAAGGTTCATCCCAGCGTCAAGAAGATCTGCGACAAGTGCATAGTGATCCGCCGACATGGACGGGTCATGGTGATCTGCGAGAACCTGCGTCACAAGCAGCGTCAGGGCTGATCTACCCGCACGAAGTCGCTGGCCTTTTGACCGGCAACAGATAAGTAGTACGAAAGCAGCACCCGGCCCCTGTGGGTCGAGCCCCTGGTCGTTCAGGAGGGGCTCCAGCGCAGGACGTCACCCCCGGCACGGAGGCTGGGGACTTTTGAGGCAGAGCGATCGAGCTCCGCTTTTTGAGAACGGCGCTGCTTCAGACCTCCGCAATGATCAGGAGAACCACTCAAGATGGCACGTCTTGTTGGTGTAGACCTCCCGCGTGAAAAGCGCGTCGAGATCGCACTTACCTATATTTTCGGCGTGGGTCGCACCCGCGCGAACAAGGCACTGGCCGAGACGGGGATCAACCCCGACACTCGCGTCCGTGACCTTGGTGACGAGGAGCTGGTCAAGCTCCGCGACTACCTCGAGGGCAATTACAAGATCGAGGGTGACCTCCGTCGTGAGGTGGCTGCCGACATCCGCCGCAAGGTTGAGATCGCCAGCTACCAGGGCATCCGTCACCGTCGAGGCCTCCCGGTGCGCGGTCAGCGGACCAAGACCAATGCGCGCACGCGCAAGGGTCCCAAGCGCACGGTGGCCGGCAAGAAGAAGGTCGGCAAGTAGTCCAAACCTGAGGAGTCACGATCAACCAGTGACTGCTCAACGATCATTCAGTGATCCGCGATCGAGTTCGGACCACTTATCCGCTTTTCTATTGTCTGAGTAGGAGAACCAGCCACATGCCTCCGAAGAGCCGTACGGCTGCGGGCGCCAAGAAGGTGCGCCGCAAGGAGAAGAAGAACATTGCTCATGGGCATGCTCACATCAAGAGCACGTTCAACAACACCATCGTTTCGATCACCGATCCCGAAGGAGCTGTGATCGCGTGGGCCTCGGCCGGACAGGTCGGCTTCAAGGGTTCGCGCAAGTCAACCCCGTTCGCAGCGCAGATGGCCGCCGAGGCCGCTGCGCGTCGTGCCATGGAGCACGGCATGCGCAAGGTCGACGTCTTCGTCAAGGGCCCGGGTTCCGGTCGCGAGACCGCAATCCGCTCGCTGACTGCCACCGGCCTTGAGGTCGGCGCAATCAGCGATGTGACCCCAACGCCGCACAACGGCGTCCGCCCGTCCAAACGTCGCCGCGTCTGACCGCGCGCACCAAAAGGAGATAAAGACTTATGGCGCGTTATACCGGGCCTGACTGCAGGCGCTGCCGGCGCGAAAAGACCAAGCTGTACCTCAAGGGGGCCAAGTGCGACTCCCCGAAGTGCCCGATCGAGCTTCGCCCGTACCCGCCGGGCATGCATGGCCGTGCGCGGACCAAGGACAGCGAGTACCTGCTGCAGATGCGTGAGAAGCAGAAGGCTGCACGCATCTATGGCGTCCTGGAGAAGCAGTTCCGCGGCTACTACGTGGAGGCGCACCGTCGACCCGGCAAGACCGGCGAGAACCTGCTACGCATCCTTGAGACCCGTCTGGACAACGTCGTGTACCGGGCCGGCTTCGCCGCGTCCCGTGACATGGCCCGCCAGCTGGTCCGTCACGGCCACTTCGTGGTCAACGGCCACAAGGTGGACATCCCCAGCTTCCGGGTGTCAGAGAACGACATCATCCAGGTTCGCGGCAAGTCCGTGGAGATGACGCCCTTTGTCGTCGCCCGCGCACAGGCTGGCGAGCGCACGGTGCCGGCCTGGATCTCAGCCGTGCCCACACAGATGCGCATCCTGGTTCACTCCTTGCCTGCGCGTCAGGTGATCGACACGCAGATCCAGGAGCAGCTGATCGTCGAGCTCTACTCCAAGAACTGAACGCCGGTATGCCGGGTGGCTGGGCAACCAGCCACCCGGCATACCAGCCCTGACAGGGCACGTTCGCACGGACAGAGGTGCGCGTGCCGCGGGAGTCATGTCCCGCAGCATCACGAGGCGTCAAATAGCGGTCGCCCGTGGGAAGGAATGAAACAGTGCTTATTGCACAGCGCCCCACCCTGAGTGAGGACGTCATCTCCGACGCCCGCTCGCGGTTCGTCATTGAGCCGCTGGAGCCCGGCTTCGGCTACACGCTCGGCAACTCCCTTCGTCGCACGCTGCTCTCGAGCATTCCGGGTGCTGCCGTGACGAGCATCCGCGTCGATGGCGTGCTGCACGAGTTCTCCACCATCCCCGGTGTCAAGGAAGACGTCACCGAGATCATCCTGAACATCAAGGGCCTGGTCGTCTCCAGCGAGCATGACGAGCCCGTCGTGATGTACCTGCGCAAGCAGGGCCCCGGCGCCGTCACCGCTGCCGACATCGCTCCGCCCGCTGGTGTCGAGGTGCACAACCCCGACCTGCACATTGCCACGCTCAACAGCAAGGGCAAGATCGAGGTCGAGCTCACCGTCGAGCGCGGTCGTGGCTACGTCTCCGCGCAGCAGAACAAGTCCGGTGACGCCGAGATCGGCCGTATCCCGGTCGACTCCATCTACTCACCAGTGCTGGCTGTGACCTACAAGGTCGAGGCCACACGGGTCGAGCAGCGCACCGACTTCGACAAGCTCATCGTCGAGGTCGAGACCAAGAACTCCATGGCTCCCCGTGACGCCATGGCTTCGGCCGGCAAGACCCTCGTCGAGCTGTTCGGCCTGGCCCGTGAGCTCAACGTCGAGGCCGAGGGCATCGACATGGGGCCCTCGCCCACGGAC
>JBBRZV010000106.1:0-9268 GCA_038236365.1 Actinomycetales bacterium
CCACCTGGCGATCTCCATCAGCGTCCCGCCCCGCCGAATCAACGAGATCGTCCACGGCAAGCGCCGGGTGACCGCCGACACCGCGCTCCGGCTGGCCCGCTACTTCGGCACCAGCGACCGGTTCTGGCTCAACCTGCAGACGCGCTACGACCTCGAGCTCGAGAAGGACCACCTGGGCGCCGCCCTCGAACACATCCACCCTCTTCAGAGCGCCTGACCACCCGCGCGCTACACGGCGGAGTGACGCAGGTCGTCGACGCACGGATCGCGTCAGATCCGCGGTTCAGTCGACTTGGAAGCGCACGTACTCGGTTGCCGGGACAAAGTTTCGGACGAAGAAGCGCGCAGCGGCGCCCCGCGCAGCGCCCTGTCTGCCACTAGCATTCGGGACGCATCCCCGGCGCCGTACACTGCCTGCGTGAAACACGCGATCCTGGGCGCCGGTGGCGTGGGTGGCCTGATTGGTGCCGCGCTCGCCCGAGCCGGCGAGGACGTCGTCCTGCTCATGCGGGAGGAGTCGCTGCGTGCGTACGGGGGCGTCATGCAGGTGGAGAGCGTCGTACTCGGCGACTTCGAGGTTGATGTTCGAGCCGCGCCAGTGCTGGAAGGCGCGGTTGACGTGTTGTGGGTGACGCCAAAGGCCACGCGGCTGGAACCAGCGCTGACATTGGCGCCACCGGGGGTCGTGAACGGCGCTCGCGTGGTGACCTTGATGAACGGCGTGGATCACCTGCGGTTGCTCCAGTCGCGCTACGAGTACGTCATCGGGGGTGCCATACGGGTCGAGTCGGAGCGAGTCTCTCCGGGTCATATCCGTCAAGCATCGCCGTTCATCGGTGTCGAGCTGTCCGACGGACAGGACATCGTTGACCTACTGGCACTAGCGGGGTTTGAAGCCGAGTTCGGCCCAGCTGCGGGGTCGATCTTGTGGCAGAAGCTGGCGTTCCTGGCGCCGCTCGCGCTTTCGACCACGTCGTACGACCAGACACTGGGACAGGTGCGTCAGCGGGAGGACTTCCAGGCGTGTCAAGCCGAGACGGTCGCCATCGCAAAAGCGGAGGGGGCGGCGCTGGACATTGACGCTCTTGAGGCGCTCACTTCGGGCGCACCAGCGGAGATGCGCAGCTCCATGCAGAAAGACAAGGCAAAGGGGCTACCGCTCGAGCTGGACGCCATTGCCGGGCCGATCATCCGCGGTGGTGTCGCCCATGAGATTGCAACGCCGGCGACTGAACACCTGAAAAGCATCATCGAGGGCAAGGCGTAGGACGTCAATGCACCTCCTCCACACCCTCACTCCAGCATTAAGCCAAGCGCGCCACATCCCCCTCATCGGCGATGACCGGGCGCCCAGCTCGCGGCGAAGTGACGCGCCGTGGGCCTCACCGTAGCTGGGTCTCTTGGAGACCGTCGCGTGCGCTGGCTTCACGGGAGGTCGGGGTGTGCGTGGTCGGTCGCGAACCGTTGAGCGGCGCCTTTGTCGATGAGTCCTTGGTCCGCCAACCCCTCGACGGCCCGGAGCCGGGCCCTGGCATCACGCAGGGCGTGCCACGCCGAGATCAGCTCAGGGTGGAGTTCGTAGACCTGGTTCTTGAAGCGCTGGAGGATGAGATCCAGCTCGTCGATCTCAGCGGGGTTCTCCCCGCAGTGCTTGGCGTTCTCGCGGGCTGCGCGCGTGCGCAGAGAAGTGCCGGTGTCACCACCTCACCGCCGAGCATGCCGGCGATCATGAGTACCCGCGCGTCACCGACGAGCGCTGGAGACCGACTGCGAGTTGAGCCGGGTCGTATCCACCCCATGCTCGCGGAGGGCGGCGTCGATGATTTCGACGAGCTCGTTTCGGGTCGGTCCAGAGCTGTAATCTGGCCGCCAGCCGGACGCGTAGACAGCGCGGGCGAGGGGCTCGACGGGGTCGAGGCAGGAGGGGAGCTCCAGCATCGACAGGTAGCCCGGAATGGCCTGCCCGATACGGGGGTCCTGCGTCGCCGTGGACAGGATCAGGTCCGAGGGCAGCCGCCGGGTGAGGTCGAGGTCGCCACCCTGCCATCGGCGCACGAGGTCGCCATCCATGTGTACGTGGTCGAGTACCCACGGCAGCATGTTGTCCTCGCACCAGGCGTCGAACGGCTCAGCAACCAGTCGGGGGTCGGCCTCGGATTCGAGCAGGGCGAGTAGTTCTCGGACCTGGATGAAGGTGGTGGCCAGGCCACGACCGAATGTCGGGGTGGTGGTCGCGACTGCGTCGCCAACGCTCACGAGTCCGGGGACCACCGGCCGCTGGTCGATTCCCCCTGGCCGCGGTAGGCGTTGCGGAGGCGACCGCCCGGAAGGACTTCGGTGACCGGCAGGGCGCGCGCCGGATCCGTCCACTCGGCAAGTCCGGGTATGGCCCCGCAGGCCGCCTCGAACGCGGCGGGGTGCCTCAGGTCCTTCAACGCCGCATCGGCCGTGGGCCGCACCAGCAGCACTGAGAAGTGGCCACGTTCGTGCAGGAAGACGATGCTCTGGTATCCGTCGAAGTCGGCCTGCCAGGCAAGGGGATTGGTCATCGGCCCCGGCTCGGCACCGTCGACGAGACGGTACTGGCGGTCGACGTACGCCATACCACATAGGCCGCCGACGGCTGAGGGTGCGCGTAGATCGTTGACCGCTCGGCCTGACCGTCCCGACGCGTCGACCACGAGGTCGGCCTCCACCCGGGAGCCATCGACAATGACCCCGCGGACACGGCCTCCCGAGGACAACAGGCCGTCCACGTGTGCCTGCTGGACCGAAAGGCCCGACACGTCGTCCGAGGTCGCCCGGAGCGCTCTTTCGAAGGTGTCTCGCCGCGACCGATGTCCGCCCGGCACCTGCCCGAGGCCCGGAATGTCGAAACTGATCGGTTCGGCACCTAGCGCTAGCCACGCGGCGAACGCCGCCGGCCACTCCTCTTGCAGGACCTGTCCCACTTGCGGCCGGAAGCCGTGCGCGTGGTGAAACTGCATCACCCCGGGCCGGGCCCAACGTCCCTGACGCGGGGGGCCGGCGTCGCGGTCCACCGCGAGGACGTCGTGGCCTCGGCCCGCCAGGGCAGTCCCTACGAGCAGTCCGGCCGGGCCCGCTCCGATGATGGCCACGCGCATGACAGTATCCTCATCTCGCACTGATAATGTATTGACGACATCTATGGTGTTGCCAACCTGCACCTGGCGTCAAGGAGGTTCTGTGGACATTCGCGAAACGATGGGCGGCATGGTGGTCCAGGAGGTCCGGACTCCCTACTCCTCGGCATTGCGCGCCGACCAGGCCCGCGCGACCCGGCGCGCCATCGTCGCCGCTGCCGGCGAGCTCTTCGTCGAGCGAGGGTACGCCGCCACCACGATCGATGCCGTCGCCGGGCGGGCAGGTGTCGGCCGTAAGACCGTGTACTCCTCGGTCGGGGGCAAAAGTGCGCTGCTCAAGCTGGCGTGGGACTGGGCCATCAGCGGTGACGACGAACCCGTCCCCATGTCCGAGCGACCGGCCGTTCAGGCGATTCTCGCCGAGCGTGATCCGGGCCGGCTGGTCCGAATGTGGGTCGAGATGCTCCTGGACGTGGGCGCGCGAGCGACAGCAATCGGGACCGTCGTCCTCGCCGCGGCGGACGTCGACGCCGACGCCCATGCTCTCAGTCAGATGATCCGCCAGGAGACCTTGGACGGTGCCACCGCGTTCGTCACCCACCTCGCCGGCGCCGGCGGCCTGCGGCCTGATGTCAGCATCGAACGCGGCGCCGATGCCTGTTGGGCGCTGGTCAACTCTATGCTCCTGCACCTCCTCGTCGGGATCCGTGGCTGGGGGCTGACGGAGTACGGCGAGTGGCTGGTGCGGATGGTCTCAACGACACTGCTAGAACCAGAGGCCCGCGCGAGCGCGCGACCCGCCCTGGCCATCCGGACATGGGACGAGCGGGCGCGAGAGCGCTACGAAGCCTCGATCGACGGTCGCATCGCGGGGCACCTGTCCTACCAGCGCACCGAGCGGCTCTGCGTGCTCACCCACACCGAGGTCGACCTGGGCTTCGATGACCGGGGGGTGGCCGATTCGCTCGTGCGCAGCGCCCTGGACGACCTGCGCAGCGACGGAACACGTGTCCTGCCCGTGTGTCCCTACGTCGCGTGGTGGATTGGCCGACACCCCGACTACGCCTCGCTAGTCTTTGACGCGACGGCCTAGCGCGGCGTGTCTCCACCCCACCCTCGTTCCTGAGCTGTGCCGCGGCCGATGCGGTACGAAGTCATCGCGGTGCCGTTCGGGGATCCTCACCGGACACGAAGGCACACCCATCGCGGCAGGTCAGGGCATTTCGCTGCGGTGTGCAGAGTGAGTACCGCGCCGGTCATAGGCGGCGAAGTGACGCACCTCGTTGATGCCCCCAGCCTCCCCATGGCGATAGCCCGCCCGATACCCTCACCGAATGAAACTCGGGCTGAATCTTGGATATTGGAGCGCCGGCAACGGTGCGGACAACATCGTGCTCGCGCAGGAGGCCGATCGGATCGGGTACTCGGTCGTCTGGGCCGCCGAGGCCTACGGCTCGGACGCCGTGACCGTCCTGTCGTGGGTGGGCGCGTTGACCCAACGGATCGACCTCGGCTCTGCCGTGATGCAGATCCCGGCCCGGACCCCGGCGATGACGGCGATGACCGCAGCCACCCTCGACACCATGTCCGGCGGGCGCTTCCGGCTCGGCCTGGGCGTCTCGGGACCCCAGGTGAGCGAAGGGTGGCACGGGGTCCGGTTCGGCTCGCCGCTGGGACGCACCCGCGAGTATGTCGACATCGTCAACATGGCGCTGCGGCGCGAGACCGTCGCCTACCAGGGCAAGCACTGGACCCTGCCGCTTCCGGACGGCCCCGGCAAGGCCCTGCGGATGACCGTTCGCCGGGTGCGCGAGCACCTGCCCATCTACCTGGCAGCGGTCGGACCGAAGAACCTCGAGCTTGCCGGTGAGATCGCCGACGGCTGGCTCGCGATCTTCTTCAGCCCGGAGCACTCCGGCGACCTGCTGGCCTCGCTGAAGGCCGGCAGGGTCAGGGCCGGGCGCGGAACCGAACAGAGTCGCTTGGCCGGGTTCGACGTGGTGCCAACGGTCCCCGTCATCATCAACGATGACCTCGAGGCTGCCGCAGCCCCCTTGCGCGCCTACTGCGCGCTGTACCTCGGCGGCATGGGCTCGCGGGAGAAGAACTTCTACAACGCCCTGGCTGTGCGGATGGGCTTCGAGGAGGGCGCCGCAAAGGTCCAGGATCTCTTCCTCGCCCGGGCTCACCGCGAGGCCGCCGCCGCCGTACCGCTCGACTTCATCGACCAGACATCCCTGATCGGGCCGCGCGACCGGATCAGGGAGAGGTTGAGCCGCTACGCTGCATCAGGGGTCACGACGCTGACGATCGCGCCCGAGGGCGCCACTCTGGATCGGCGCCTGCAGGTGGTGCGCACGATGGCCGAGCTTCTGGATGAGTCCGGGCTGGGTGACTGACCGACCGGACGAGACGAAAGAAGAGCCGTGCAGGCTCAGGGGTGTGCCCGACACGCATGCGCGCGGCCGGCGTGCCACTGCATACCGTTTCGGAGCTGCTCGGGCACTCCTCCGTCGCGGTCACCGGGGACGTGCGAGGCCACGTCGCCAACCA
Source organism: Actinomycetales bacterium (assembly GCA_038236365.1). Lineage (GTDB taxonomy): Bacteria > Actinomycetota > Actinomycetes > Actinomycetales > Dermatophilaceae > UBA4719. Next base: position 5,658 of record JBBRZV010000106.1, read on the forward strand.
GGGCGCGCGCTTCGCCGTCCGGCGGTTCTCAGCAGCAATGGGCTGGTGGGAATGTGTGCCGTGGCTACACCAATGGCTACACGGCAGCCAAGCGGCCGCCTCGGATTTCGTCCGAAACGGCCTCTGGCCTGCTGTTTTCCGTCGGGATGGCAGGATTTGAACCTGCGACCCCTTGACCCCCAGTCCTGGGCCGCATGTTCGCCACCGTTCGCCAATGACCGAATCCTGAGCCCTACCAACGATCTGGAACACTGGTGAACACCCATGAACGTCAGCGAAATCTGCGCCGTGGCTACACAAATGGCTACACGACCTCTCGACGGTGCTTCGCCATCGCGGTATCTCCCCGCCCAAGCGCAAATCCAAAGTGCAGGGTCCTTGACCATCAGCCCGTAGGATCCTCGCCCTCGCCCAGGAGGCGAACAGCGCCCTCTGTCCCCTTCGCGGCTGGAAAGACGCACCTCATCGCGCCATAAAGGGGAAGGATTCATCAGCCGTCATCGTGCCAGGACGAGTGCCGAAAGCCGTCGGGCAGCCCGAGCATCGCTGAGCGCCAGCACGGTGTGGTCTCAGAGACGGCGCCGCCCACTGCGTATGCCGATCCGTCATCGGCTGAGTAGCCGCCTGCCTCTATTCTTTCCTCGTGACCGTGCGCGCGCTTCTCTTGACCGGGACCGTCGGCTCGGGGAAGTCGACCACCGCAGGCCGAGTGGCAAATCGGTTGCAAGCCGCAGGCGTCCCACACGCAGTGATCGATCTCGACCAGATCCGGCGATCGTGGCCCACGCCGCCCGAGGACAGGTTCGGATTTGACGTACATCTGCTCAACTTGGCGCCACTGGTCGACAACTACGTCGCAGCAGGAGCCAGGCGTCTCGTGCTGGCCGGCGTCTGCGAAACCCGAAGAGATCGCGCTAGGTACGAAGCAGTGCTTGGCGTGCCTCTCGTCATCTGTCGTTTGCAGGTCGAGTCTGCTCTACTTCAGGCGCGGCTTCGCCAGCGTCATATCGATGATGAATCAGGCCTGGACTGGCACCTGGCCAGGGCAGGCGAACTCAACGGCATCCTGGACGCCTCCGGCGTCGCTGACATAGACATTGCCGTAGACGGTCTCACCCGGGATGACGTTGCCTTGGCGGTGCTAGACGCCATCGGCTGGACCGATTGACCGCGGTGAGGGCTCGCGAACGGCCGCTCGACTCTGACAAGACTCACTTCGTGTAGAGATTCGGGACCGTTAACCGATCCACAATCGCAGGGTCGCTCTCGCCGATTGATCCCGCGCGACGCGCAGTCCCGAACTTCCCTCATCGCGCCATGTGAGGTACTCGCGATCATCCAAACCCAAGGTTGGCGGTTGGGGTCTCGGCTCAGTCTTCGTAGTGATATCGACAGGCGGCTATGCGGATCTGGTCGTCGGTGATCCGGTAGACGAGGCGGTGTTCATCCGTGATGCGTCGCGACCAGTAGCCATGAAACCCGTGTCTCAGTGGCTCGGGTTTGCCGATCCCGTCGTTGCCGTTGCGGGCGATGTCCTTGATCAGGGTGTTGATCCGCTTGAGTGTCTTGCGGTCCTGACCCTGCCACCACAGGTAGTCCTCCCAGGCGCTTTCATCCCAGAGGAGCTTCATTCAGCAAGGTCCCGTTCGACTCCTTCACCGGTTTCGAGTCGGTCGATGGAGTCAAGCAGGCGACGCGCGTTCGCGGGGCTTCTGAGCAGGTAGGCCGTCTCCTTCAGAGACTCGTAGTCTTCGAGGGAGACGATGACCACTGGCTCGTGGCCGGCCCGGGTGATGACGACCTCTTCACGGTCGTCGACGACCGCGTTGAGGGTCTCGGCGTACTTCGCCCGGGACTCTGAGTAGGTCATGGTTCGCATAGGGGCCTCCTCGGCTACGTACAGAATATTGTACGCACAGGTCGCGAGGGTAGCAATTCCGACGCACGACCTGCGCCCACCGGATGTATCCAAGTTGTTGGTCGTGGGCCTCAGGGTGCTGGCTCGATGTCGAGCCGTCGTTCCACCATGTCGTAACCGGCGCCCGCGAACGCGGTGGCCATCGGGATGTTGTCCGCATCAGTGGTTGCGGTGATGCGCGTGGCACCGGAGGCCGCGTGGAAGCGGGTGACGAACTGGAGGAGCTCGTGGACGTAGCCATGTCCACGATGGCGGGGCAGAACGCCCAGGTAACCTACATTGCGGTTGTAGGGCGTCGCGGACGGGATCACGAAGCCCACGATCACACCCTCTGAGCCGGTGGCCACCTGCCACCAGTCCCGTTCTCCGGGGCAGGACCGGTAATAGTCCAGCTCCTCGCGCGCCAGCTCGTGTGCCGGCATCGTGGCCAGGCTGCGGCGCGTCATGACGTCCAACGATCCCTGCGCGGTCTGGGCGAACAGCTCGACGAACTCAACGTCGTCACCGGAGCGAAAGGTCAGCCTGCCGGCTGACGACAGGTCTGGCTGGCGTGACCGACGCGGAGTCCACCGGAGCTGCAGTCGTTCGTTCACCAGGGTCAGGCCGCTTTGGCGGGCGGCTGCGATGCGCCAGGCCACAGCCGCGTTGCTATCCGGCCGGTCGTGCCATTCATTGGGCAGGCGCACCGTGTAGGCCAATGGTGACTCGTGGCCGAGTTGGGCCAAGCCGGCGTGTCCCGCGCGTAACAGCATCTTGCCGCTCCTCCTGCTGGGGCGTCGGTCCGTCAACGTCCAGCACGTCCAGAGCCAAGGGCCGGCTGTCATCACGGCCCCACCACAGGGCGCGGCCGATGACGCGACCTTGGTCATCCTCCACGACCCAGGACCACTCGGGCCGCATGCGTCCGGCAGCGAACTCAGCCACGATGTCAGCACCCGACACGCACTGAATCCCCAGCTGCGGCTGGAGAGCGGCCACCGCCTCCACCTCGGCAGCTCTCATCTGTCGTGTCAGCATCCCCTCAGCTTCCGGTAAACACGCCAGAGGTCCTCGCCCGTCTCGCGGCGCTGTGACGCACCGCCGAGGTCACGGACCGACTGTCACGCCGTCGTTGCTGGGGTCAGTCCGGCATTAGTCTCGCGGTGTGCCCGAGTTCAGCTGGCGACCGGCCAACGACGCGACGAGCGAGGACGTCGCGGCCGTGTTCGACGCCGGCGGCGCCCGCAAGTGCCGCTGCCAGGCGCTCAAGGTCCCGGGCTGGATCTGGCGCGACACGACCCAGGAGGAGCGTGACGCCGCGCTCTTGGAGCAGGCCGGCTGCGGCACGAGCGGCCCCACCTCCGGCCTCGTCGGGTACGTCGGCGGCCAGCCGGCCGGCTGGGTCGCGGTTGAGCCGCGGGAGAACTACCCGAGGATCTGGGCTCGACAGAAGTCGTGGATGCGGATGGACCCCGACCTCGAGGGGGTCTGGTCGGTCACCTGCTTCGTCGTGCGTCAGGGCTTTCGCCGACAGGGACTGATGTACGAGCTCGCCGCCGCCACCGTCGAGTACGGCAGCCAGGTCGGCGCTCGCGTCCTGGAGGGCTACCCCACCGAGCCGCCACCGGGGAAGAGCGTGATCTGGGACGAGGCGTCGGTCGGGCTGCTCCAGGTCTTCCTCGACGCGGGCTACGAGGTCGAGGCGTCGCCCACC
>JBBRZV010000107.1:0-9213 GCA_038236365.1 Actinomycetales bacterium
AGCGCTGACCCCTCGGCTCCGGAGCCCAGTGCCGCGACGAAGGCGTCATGCCCTGCCGCGAACGCTGCGCGCGAAGAACCCTGCATCAGGCGTCCTGCCCGACCGTCTCGGGCCGCACAGCGCCCGACTCGAGCTCGGCGAGGAAGCGGTCGACGATGCCGCTCTGACGCGCCTGGTCGTGCAGCGACTCACCCACGATGCGGCTGGCCAGGTCGATCGACAAGCGACCCACCTCGGCCCGAAGCGAGACCACTGCCTGCTGACGCTCGGCCTCGATCTGCTTCTGTGCCGCCTCGGCGATGCGGTTCGCCTCGGTCTGCGCCTGAGCACGCAGGTCGGCAATGATCGCCGCCCCCTGCCCCTGGGCTTCCTGACGGATCCGGCTGGCCTCGGCGCGCGCCTCGGCAAGCTGGGCCTTGTACTGCTCGAGAGCGGCCTGGGCCTGCTGCTGCGCCTCCTCGGCCTTGTGCATGCCACCCTCGATGGCCGCGGTGCGGTCGGCATACGCCTTCTCGAGGTTGGGTACGACCTTCTTCTGCACGATGACGTACAGGATGGCGATCGCGATGAGACCGAAGATCAACTCGCCCATGTGGGGAAGAACGGGAAGCTGCTCGGCCTGTCCGGCGGTCACCAAAGCTCCGACATGAATCGGGCCGGCGAATAACTGCACGGGAGTCTCCTAGTGCCTAAGTACTAACTTGCTGCTGACCGAATTGGCTGCTGTTGCCATAGTCCTGTTGCTGGCTATGGCATCCGCAGGTCGACCTGTTACTTGAAGACGAAGGCGAGCACCAGACCGAAGATGGCCAGCGCCTCAGCCAGGGCGAAGCCAAGGATGGCGATCGACTGCAGCATGCCGCGAGCCTCAGGCTGACGAGCGACGCCGTTGATGTAGGCGGCGAAGATCAGGCCGATGCCGACACCGGGGCCGATGGCCGACAGGCCGTAACCCAGGATCGCGATGTTGCCTTTCACGATGGTTCCTCTTTCGTTCTTGGTGTCCCGCACGGCACGTCGCCGGGCGAAGTATGGGTCTGTAGCTGTGCGTTTATCAGTGCTCGTCGACCAGCGATCCAGCGATGTAGGTGGCCGCGAGCAAGGTGAATATGTAGGCCTGCAGGAACTCGATCAGGATCTCGAAGATGGTCAGCACGAAGGCCATGACGTAGGAGCCTCCGCCGGCGATCTTGAGGCCGATACCACCGTTGACGATCATGTACTGACCGCCGGTGATGAACAGCAGCAGGAGCAGGTGGCCGGCAAACATGTTGCCGAAGAGCCGCAGCGCCAGTGTGAGCGGGCGCGTGATGAAGAAGGTGATGACCTCGAGAGCGAAGATGACCGGAACGATCCAGCCGGGCAGGCCGGACGGCACGAGGTGCTTGAAGTACGGCCCAACACCCACCCGCTTGATGCCGATGTAGTGATAGGTGATGTAGACGACCAGGGTCAGGGCGATCGGGAAGCCGATCCGGCTCATCGTCGGGTACTGAATCGGCGGGATCACGCCGAAGAGGTTGTTGACCAGGATCAGGATGAACATCGAGAACAGCAGCGGCACGAAGCGCAGGAAGTCCTTGCTGCCGATGATGTCGCGGGCCACGCCGTTGCGAATGAACCCGTACAAGCCCTCGGTGACCCACTGTCCCTTGCCCGGGACAACCGCCGCGCGTCTGGTCGAGGCGATCAGCCACCAGGCGATCAGGCCGACCGAGAGGATCAGGACAACCGCGGGCCGGGTGATCGCGAAGGGTCCGTCGAACCACAGCGGCTGATAGAACTCTGCAGAGGTCGGGGTCTGGAAGCCGCCACCATCCGCAGCCAGGCTGCCCAGCACGTTCAGGCTCAAGACGTCTCCTCGGGGTTCACTGTTGCGTACCGTACCGGAACCACACGAGGTAGAGCGAAACGGCCATCCCCGCAAGAATCCCCACCGGCACAAGAAACGCAGTGCCGAGCCAACGATCTAGTGCCCACCCGATCCCGCCGAACATCACCGGACCCGAGATGAGGTAGGACACAACGTTCCACATATGCGCCTCTTCGAGTCGGGGGTGCCCAGCATCCGGATCAGGAGGCCCGATCGGGTCGTCGGGTGGTTGGTTCGGCTCGTTCATCTGCTCCTCCGTCACTGCCACTCACGAGGGCGGTTCCAGGACCTGCTCGTCTGCGGCTGCCTCGTCGTACACGGGCTTGCGCAGCTGCATGAACGCCCGGATCTGGGACAGCTGCCAGACGAAGGCCACAGCCAGGATGGACAGCCCGAAGGCCGTGCCGTCCAGCCAGTCCGCACTGGAGAAAGACACGATCACGAGCCCGAGGAAGATGACCTGGCCGAGGTAGACGGCCATGGCCCCGGCCAGGACCGACAGCGGATTCGCATTGGTCACGCGCTTCATGACGTAGAGACCGCTCGCGAAGAAGACCACAGCGACGCAGACCCCCAACAGGGCCGCGAGTCCGCCACGGGTCTGACGGGCGATCCAGAACCCGGACACGATGACCGGCGCGGTGAGGGCCATCGGGAGCACCGCACCATGGAGCATCGCCGCAAACGGGGAGCTGTGCACCGGACCACCCGTGTGCGCCTCGCTCATCCGGTCCACCTTGTCAAAGTCGTCATCGCGTTCTCGAGCCCCAGAACATAGGTGTTTGTGAAAAATGTCATAAGCGTCTCACCGGAAGCCACCGGGGCAGCCAGATGGTCAGAACCATGGCGGAGATGCCAATCACCGCGATGACCACGAACGGCAGCCAGCCCCCGACGTAGGCGAAGGACATCGCGCCCAAGGCAACCAGGGCGGCCCATAGGTACAGCAGGAGCACCGCGCCAACATGGCTGTGACCGATCTGGAGCATCCGGTGGTGCAGGTGGAGGGAGTCCGGGTGCCAGGGCCGCTGGCCGGCACGGGTGCGTCGTACTACGGCGAGCAGGAGATCGAGCAGGGGCAGGGAGATGATCGCGAGGGGAAGCACGACGGGGAGCAGGATCGCCGCAGCCGCATGGGTGCCGAGCTGCGCGCTCGGGTCGATGCTGCCGGTCAGCGAGATGGTGGCCGCCGCCAGCAGCAGGCCGAGCAGGAGGGAGCCTGCATCACCCATGAAGAGCCGGGCAGGGTGGAAGTTATGCGGCAGGAAGCCGACACAGCAGCCGACCAGAGCCGCACTGATGAACGTCGCAGCGGAGAACACGTTCGGGGGGTCATAGGTGCGGGAGAGGAGGTAGGAGTAGCCGAAGAACGCCAGGCCAGCGATGCCCACGACCCCGGCAGCCAGCCCGTCCAGACCGTCGATGAAGTTCACCGCATTGGCCGAGACGACGACGATCAGGATCGTGATCGCGACCAGGACCGGGGTAGGAAGGACGGTCACGCCGAACAAGGGCAACGACAACAGCTGCACTCCCCCATACGCCATGACACCAGCCGCGAGCATCTGCCCAGCCAGCTTCGTCAGCCAGTCCAGGTCACGGATGTCGTCGAGCACCCCAATGGCACAGACGATGACAGCGCCGATCAGCACGCCCTTCATCTCGCCGCCCTGGAAGATCTGGGAGAGGTAAGGCAGTCGACTCGCCACGAGCAGCGCAGCGACGAACCCGATGAGGATCGCCACCCCCCCAAGGCGCGGGATCGGCACATCGTGGACGTCGCGGTCGCGCACCGCAGTGATGGCCCCGGTCGCCACGGCCAGCCACCTCACGAAGGGCGTGGCGGCATACGTCATGACTGCCGCCACCACAAAGACCAGGAGGTACTCCCGCACGGATCAGCGCCTAGCTCGAGAACGACGCGGCCGAAGGATCAACGGCGCGACAAGGATCAACTACTAAGGCGAGGGTATGCCGGGAAGCGACCGACGAGGTCGCTCACCTCTGCGCGGATCTCCTTGGCCACGGGGTGGTCAGGGTCGCCGTCCGTCCGTGTCACGGCCCGGTCGATCAGGTCGGCGATGACCACCATCTCGGCAGTCCCCATGCCCTGGGTCGTCACTGCGGGGGTACCCACCCGGATCCCCGACGCGGTGTTCGGCGGCTGTGGGTCGAACGGTATGGCGTTCTTGTTCAACACGATGCCAGCCGCGTCCGCGCGCGCCTCAGCGTCCTTGCCGGTCACGCCGATCCCCTGAAGGTCATGGAGGGACAGGTGGGTGTCGGTGCCTCCTGTGATCGGACGAATGCCCTTTTCCCCCAACGAGGTTGCCAGTTGCTGGGCGTTGGCGATGACTTGTTTGGCGTAGGCTTCGTAGGCTGGCTGAGAGCACTCGAGCAAGTTGACCGCCTTGGCGGCGATGACGTGCATCAGGGGGCCGCCCTGCATCATCGGGAAGACGGCCTTGTCGAGCTTTGCGGCGTGTTCCTGCTTGCAGACGAGCATCCCGCCGCGCGGTCCACGTAGCACCTTGTGCGTCGTGAAGGTGACGACGTCGGCATACGGCACGGGGCTCGGGATCGCCTTGCCGGCGACCAGCCCTATGAAGTGCGCGGCGTCGACCCAGAAGATGGCGCCCACCTCGTCGGCGAGGTTGCGGAAGAACTCGAAGTCGATCAGCCGCGGGATGGCCGAGCCTCCGGCGACGATGAGCTTGGGCCGGTGGGTCCTTGCCAGCTCAGCCACCTGGGCGTAGTCGATGTTCTCGGTCTCCTTGTCCACCCCGTAGTGCACGGCGTTGAACCACTTGCCGCTGAAGGAGACCTTCGAACCGTGGGTCAGGTGGCCACCGTGCGGCAGCGACATCGCCAGGAAGGTGTCGCCCGGCTGCAGGAAGGCACCGTAGACGGCCATGTTGGCGTTGGCGCCCGAGTGTGGCTGAAGGTTGGCGTGCTCGGCGCCGAACAGTGCCTTGGCCCGTTCGATACCGATGGACTCGGCTTTGTCGACCTCGGCACAGCCGCCGTAGTAGCGGCGCCCCGGGTAGCCCTCGGCATACTTGTTGGACAGGGTGGAACCCATTGCCGCCAACACTGCTGGGCTGGTGAGGTTCTCGCTGGCGATCAGCTGAAGGCCGCCGCGCACGCGCTCCAGCTCGGAGAGCAGAACAGCAGCGATCTCCGGGTCCTGGCTGCTGAGCTGACCGAAGTCTGAGCCGTAGAAGGTCTGGTCCATGGACAAGGGCGCTCCCGAAAACGAGACGATGAGGGTGGCCAAGCTGGCGCGACCATTCTAGGTGGTGCTCGCTCGACTCCCCCGATGGGGCGCCGAGCCGGTCAGTTGCCCAGCTCGACCTCGCCGAGAGCCTCCTGGACCCGGCCGACGGAGACCGCGCCGGCACGCAGGATGACCGGCGCCTCGCCGGTGCAGTCCAGGATGGTGGAGGGTAGGGAGGCGGCGCAGGGCCCGCCATCCAGATAGACGCTGACCGCCGGCCCCAGCTGGGCCGAAGCCTCCAGGACTGTCATCGCCGGAGCCTGACCCGACACGTTCGCGCTGGTGACGGCCATGGGACCGACCACATCCAGCAGCCCGAGCGTGATGTCGTGCTTGGGCATCCGCACCGCAACCGTGCCGTTGGTGTCGCCCAGGTCCCACATCAGCGAAGACTGCGCGACGAACACCAGCGTCAGCGGGCCGGGCCAGAAGGCCCGGATCATGTCCCGTGCGTAGACCGGGACATGGGTGGCCAGACCGTCGAGCGTCTGCACACTCGGGATCAGGACGGGTGGAGGCATCTCTCGTCCCCGACCTTTGGCCGTCAGCATGGCGGTCACGGCGTCGGGAGCGAATGCGTCGGCGCAAAGGCCGTACACGGTGTCGGTCGGCAACACCACTAGGGCGCCCCGGCGAATCGCCGCAGCCGCCGCTGCGATCCCCTTGGCCAGGCCCTCATCGGTCGTGCAGTCGAACACGGGACTCATCGGGTGCATTTCTTCATCTGGGTCACGGGCGAAAGTTTCTCACGGCCTGCGTCGCGGCGTGTCGGTTCTGGCAGGCAGACTGGGCGCTCCATGCCTGATCCAAGGATGTGCGTCGTGCCGAGCCGGCTGCTGCAGGACCTCGAGCTGAGGGGCACGTCGTTGCGCGACCTCCCTGAGCTTGGCGCCGAGGCGCTGACGTTGGCGCGGTGCGATCTGAGCGGTGCCGATCTGCGACGGCTCGACCTGCCCGGGTGGCACTTCAACGACTGCAACCTCAACGAAGCCAGGCTGACCGGGGCAAGGCTGGACTCTGCGATCTTCACGGGCGGCAGCGCACGCAGCTCAACCTTCATCGACGCTGACCTCACGGGGGCGCGGTGCGAGACCGTGGACGCCTCCGACGCACACTTCGGCGGGGCTCTGATCACGCCACATACAGGCTGAGCGCATCCTGGTCGCGCTGGCGAATGTCGTGGTGATGGACTGATCGGCCCGGTGCTTGATCAGTCAGCACGTATGGCGGTGACGGCGCGCGGCCGTCCGTTGAGGTCTACGTGGTCCTCAATCTCCCGCCAGCTCCCTGTATCCTGAAGCGCGGCCGGGAGCGAGCGGCCTTGCACATCAGCGTGTTCCATAACGAAGAAGCCTCCCGGCCGTAGCAGAACGGCGGCACGGGCCGCGACTTCCAGCGGGATCCGCAAACCGTCCGAGCTGCCGCCATAGAGCGCGACCGCAGGATCGTGGTCGCGCACCTCCGGGTCGTTCGGGACCGCGCCCTCGGGAATGTATGGCGGGTTCGTCACCACCAGGTCCACTCCAGCCTCGAGATCGGGGAAGGCGACTGTCGCGTCGCCGAGCCGGATGTCCACGTCGAGTCCGAGGTCGTCGCGGTTGCGGATCGCCCAGGCATGAGCGAGGTCGGACAGCTCGACAGCATGGACGTCAGCCGATGGGACCTCGTCCTTGATCGCCAGGGCGATCGCCCCAGACCCGGTGCACAGATCCACCACCACATCCCGCAAACCTAGGGACGGTGTCGGGGTGACCACCGCAAACCTAGGGACGGTGCTCCGCACAGTCCCTAGGTTTGCCGCCGGTTCGGCCGCACCGTCCCTAGGTTTGGCAAGGAGGTGGGTGATGGCGAGCCCGGCTACGAGCTCGGTCTCGAAACGAGGGACGAAGACGCCCGGCCCGACCGACAGCTCGAGCCGGCGAAACCCCGACTTGCCGGTCAGATGCTGCAGCGGCACCCGACGTGCGCGCTCGGCGACCAGGTCGTCCAGCCCCGAGGGTGCCGGTGCGCCCATGATCATCAGCTTGTGTACGTCACTGGTTGTCGTCTTGAGCGCACACGCTGCCAGGGACACTGCGTCGGACTCAGCGCTGTCGATACCGGCCTCCGCCAATGCCTTTGCGGCCAGGCGAACCGCTTCGCGCAGCGACGAGGTCATAGCCCGGACGCGCCGGCGGCGACCACGGCCATCCGGGCCGCGTCGTCCGTGTCCACCGCAGACTGCACGATCGGGTCGAGGTCGCCGTCCAGCACCGTGTCCAGGTTGTACGCCTTGTAACCCGTGCGGTGGTCGGCGATCCGGTTCTCGGGATAGTTGTAGGTCCGGATCCGCTCCGAACGGTCAACCGTGCGGATCTGGGACTTTCGCTGGGCAGACGCCACGGCATCCGCCTCGTCCTGCGCCAGCTGGTAGAGCCTCGCCCGCAGCACCCGCATGGCCGACTCCTTGTTCTGGAGCTGGGACTTCTCATTCTGACAGGAGACGACGGTGCCCGTCGGAAGGTGGGTGATCCGCACTGCCGAGTCGGTGGTGTTCACGCTCTGGCCGCCGGGTCCGGACGAACGGTAGACGTCGACCTTCAGGTCGTTCGGCTCGATGGTGACCTCGACATCCTCGACCTCGGGCATGACCAGCACGCCGGCGGCCGAGGTGTGGATGCGGCCCTGCGACTCTGTCACGGGCACTCGTTGGACGCGGTGCACCCCACCCTCGTACTTCAGCCGGGCCCATGGCGCATCGCCAAGCTCGGTGACGCCGTGGGCCTTGACCGACACCTGGACGTCTTTGTAGCCGCCCAGGTCGGACTCCGTCGAGCTGATGACCTCGGTCCTCCAGCCCCGACGCTCGGCATAACGCAGGTACATCCGCAGCAGGTCACCGGCGAACAACGCCGACTCCTCGCCGCCCTCGCCGGCCTTCACCTCGAGGATGATGTCGCGGTCGTCATCGGGGTCCCGGGGCACCAGCAGTCGGCGTAGCTTGTCCTCAGCGGCGCCCTCCACCGCCTCCAGCGCGGGAAGCTCCTCGGCGAACGACCTGTCTTGCGTGGCCAGCTCGCGGGCGGCACTGACGTCGTCGCGCGCGGCATGCCAGGCGTGGTACGCCGCGACGGTGGGGGCGAGGGCGGCATACCGCTTGTTGAGCTTGCGGACATTGTTCTGGTCGGAGTGCACAGCCGGGTCAGCAAGCTGAGCCTCGAGGTCGGCGTACTCCTGCACCAGCGTCGCAGCGGACTCCAGCATGCGGCCACCTTCCGTGATCAGACTTTGGACTACAGGTTGGACAAACAGCAACGCCGGCCCCGCGACCATCAGGGTCGGGGGCCGGCGTTCGGGAAGCTACTTGGCGTCCGTCTTGACCGCTTCGGTCTTGACTGCGTCCTTCTTGCCGTAACGCGCCTGGAAGCGGGCGATCCGGCCACCGGTGTCGAGAATCTTCTGCTTGCCGGTGTAGAAGGGGTGGCACTGCGAGCACACGTCGGACGAGATCTTGCCGCCGTCGACCGTGCTGCGGGTCTGGAACGTGGAGCCACACGTACAGGTGACGGTGGTCTCGACGTACTTGGGGTGAATGTCTTTCTTCAACGTGTGCTCCTTGTGGTTGGGGCGGGGCCGGGTCGTGTGCGCGACTTCACGCAGACGGGAACCGGCAGCCAACACATGATTGTGCCAGACGAGTGAAGCATGCTTGAAACGTCACCCTAGTGAGAACCATTCCCATCGCGACTCGGGTGAGCGCAGGGACCTATCTGTCGTCCTCGTCCATCTGGATCGACGAGGTCTTCTGGACCTGCATGAGGAACTCGACGTTGCTCTTGGACTTCTTGAGCCGGTCGATGAGCAGCTCGATCCCCTGTTGCTGGTCGAGGGCGGAGAGCACCCGACGCAGCTTCCAGACGATCTTGAGCTCCTCGTTGGCCATCAGGATCTCCTCGCGGCGCGTGCCCGAGGGGTTGACATCGATGGCTGGGAAGATGCGGCGCTCGGCGAGGTGACGCGAAAGGCGCAGCTCCATGTTGCCGGTGCCCTTGAACTCCTCGAAGATCACCTCGTCCATCTTGGA
>JBBRZV010000108.1:0-9196 GCA_038236365.1 Actinomycetales bacterium
CGGCGCCCACCCGAGACGACACTCGGGCCACTGTCACACCCCGATGCCAGAATTGACCCCCGCCGGCGACCAGCAGCCGCAACAACGCTCAACACCCGAGCGATGAAAGATCGAGGCTAACTACGAGGTGACCGTGACCTGGCAGTGCTACCAGCAGCTGCGCTCGATCTACCACGCCAACCACCCTGCCACCGGGCGGGCCATCGCCGAGAAAGTCATCGCCTCGTTCGCGACCTGCCCGATCCCCGAGGTCGCCCGCCTAGGCCGGACCTTGCGCGCATGGCGGACCCAGGTGTTGGCGTACTTCGACACCGGCGGGGTCAGCAACGGCGGCACCGAGGCGATCAACGGGATCATCGAGAAGACCCGCAGACTCGGACACGGCTACCGCAACTTCACCAACTACCGGCTCCGAATGCTCCTCGCCGCAAACGGCCAACGGACCTACCGCCGAGCCCGGCCGACAAAGCCGCGACCACCCTCAGCGGCGTAGAGCCGGCATGACGTGTGGTCATAATCACCTGCGAGCGCTTGAAATAGCCCTATCGGAACCAGCTTGCCCTGACCTATGATTCGGCCATCGAATACCCGTATGGGTATTCGGACTGGCTCGAGCTATCCGCCGTTCATGATCTTCCACCGAGATGACCCGGTTCAGCAACACGGCCCGTCGGGCAGCACGACCGACCCGGTCTTCGGTTCGGTCACAACCCGTCACCTACCTTCCAGGAGAGACTGTGACCGAGTTCGAGTGCCTCATCGCCACGGTTGGTCTGCTATTCGCCATCGTCGGGATCATCTTCTTCGCCACCATGCTGGTCTGCCGGATCGGCGACACCGCCGCTGGCAACAACGTCCATGACATCATGGGCAACTTCGACGCTGAGCTTCGACAGCTGCTCGAGCAGTCCTGAGTCAGCCCCACCAGGGAGCAGGCGGCGGTCCGGCCAAGTGCCGGCAGGGACCACCTGAGGTTGTACGACGCAACGGTTCCACCGATGCTGGGTGGGCTCGCTTCTGCGTCGCGCAGCTGGGCTGGCCACGGGGTGGCTGCGCCACAGCGCCCGACCCGGTGTACAGGGCCGAGGTCCCGGCCCGTCCCATTACGGCAGCAAGATGAGTTGTAGTCCCGAATTCGCGGCTGCCCTCTCGCACGCCTTGCCGGCGTCACACGCACCACCCGCTTGTAGCACCCCGGTGGCGTTCAGCACCGCCCCCTCCGGTGATGAGGCCCTGAGCTAGGTCACCGTCATCCGAGTGTACATCCCGTCGCTGTAGTGATTGGTCAGGTTGCAGACCAGCTCGTACTGCCCGGGCGCCAAGGTAAGGGTGGTCCAGCTGGAAGCACCGGGTAAGACTCCTTCACCGGCGTCTTTTCCATTGGTGTTGGATGCCTCGCCCAGGCTGCCCGCCTCATCGACCTTGGCGTTCCCGCCAATGGGGCGAGTACCGACCCTCTGGGATGCCGGAAGCGGGAGGATCACCATTTCGTGTTTGATACCGCCGCCATTGGTCACCAGAAATGAGACGGTCCCGTGGGCCACGCTGGTCTGGTCAGCGCTCAAGCGCATAGAGCCGCCGGGCATCATGCCGCTGCTTTGGCCCATCATTGATCCACCCGAATCTGTCAGGGAGACGTTCACGACAGTCCCAGCAAGACTCGGCGCGGCACGCGCGGAGTCGGATCGAAATCCGCTGCGGCCGGGAATTGCCCCGCCGTTCACGGCACCGATGGCCACCGCTGCGGAGGCAAGAAGTGCGGCCACGGCCGCAGCCAGCGCGCCAATCAGCAGCGGGCGCCTTGGGGCGGTCATTCCCTGTTGTCCTGGGTGCCCTGGAGAGCTGCCCGCTGGCCCTGCCACGCCGGTACATCAATCTCGCCATTGGCCATCTGACGGTCGAGGATCTCCGCCGCCGAATCACCGGTCAGGTTGGGCGTTCGACCCTTGCCGCCGGGCAGTAACCGCACGACCAGCCACACGATCAGCCCGAGCAGGAGGACCCAGAACACGCCTATGCCAAGCCATCCGAGCGAACCCATTCCGTTTCCGTACGAACCCATCATCGTGAACTCCTTCATCATCTGCCCGGTCCATCCGGGCAACTCCAGCCTTGCGCCCGGGTGCTGCGGTCTGGGTCAGGAACCATGAAGAAACGATGTAGAAGCCCGGCGTGAACCCTCAACCACTGATGGGCATGTCGCGGTGCGACGGGCCGTCGACTTCGCCTTCGACCGGGCCATTGACAACCAAGCTGGCCTGCGGCCAAGCAGTTGTTTGCTTCCGAGTTCTCATCCGCGCCCCCGCGTGGATGCAACTGACCAGACCCGACGTCGTCAAGTCTTCCGCGAGTCGCCGCGACGAGCGATCGGCAGGATGATCTCGAAGCTTGCTCCGGTGCCTGGCCCGTCGCTGTGGCCAAGCAACTGCCCGCGATGCGCCCGGGTGATCGCCTTGGCAATGGTCAGCCCGATGCCGCTTCCGGCGCCGTTCGCACGACGGGAGGAGTCGCCTCGGTAGAAGCGCTCGAACAGCTGATCGGCTGTAGCGGGGTCGAAGCCCTCTCCATTGTCGGTCACCACGATCCGGCACCGGTCGTGATGTCGGGTCGCGGTGATGGTGACAACGCCCCCGCTCCCGGTGTGTCTGAGAGCGTTGTCCAGCAGTGCCCCCAGCGCCTCAGCCAGCCGGTCGGGATCAATCAGCACGTTATCGGCGGTGACGTGCTCGGTGGTGAGGCTGATGCCCTTGGCCTCGAATCGCGGCCGTGCCGCTGCCACCGCCCCCGACAGCAGCTCCTGGGTCGAGACCAGCACCGGGTGCAGGTTCAGCTGGCGTTCCTCAGCCCGCGATACCGCTGACAGGTCACCCACGAGGCGGTGCAGCCGCTTGGACTGCTCCGTCAACGTCGACAACGTCGTCTGGTCGCTAGGCAGGATGCCGTCGCTGATGGCCTCGATCGTGGCTTGTATCGAGGCCAGCGGCGTGCGCAGCTCGTGGGCGAGGTCGGCGAGCAGGTGCCGTCGCGTCTGGTCAGTGGTCTCCAGCCGCCGGGCCATCGAGTTGAACGCCGTCGTCAACCTGTCGAACTCCGGGCCGAGCCGTGGCTGGCGGAGCCGGGTCTGGTAGTCACCGTCGGCGATTCCCTGTGCGGCTTCTGCAGCTTGGGCCACTGGACCCGCGACTCGCCTGGCCACCAGCCAGGTCACGACCAGGGCGGCCGCCAAGGCGGCGGTCACGCCCACGGACAAGGCGAAGGTCAAAGCGTTCGAGAAGGCTTCGTCGACGTGGGCTTTGGCCTGGGGGGACACCAGTGCTTTGACCTGGTCCAGGTGCGCGTGGAACACCGGACGGGCCACCAGCATCGCTGAGACCAACAGGGTCCCTGCGCCGGCGATGACGACCAGACTCATCGCGGTGAAGAGTCGCCAAGCCAGACCCAGGGCCCGCTTTGGGGCTCGGTCAGTCGATGCCCTCATCCCGGCCCCATCCGGTAGCCAATACCGCGGACGGTCCGCACGTAGCGCTCCGTGGCCGGGTCGTCTCCGAGCTTGGCCCGAATGTGGGCGATGTGGATGTCGACGAGGTGCTCTTCCCCGACCCAGTCCGGCCCCCAGACCCGTTCGATGAGCTGGCTGCGGGTAAACGCGAGCTTGGGCCGTTCGGTCAGTGCCTCGAGCAAGTCGAACTCGGTGCGGGTCAGCTCAACTGGGGTCTGCCCCACCTGGACCTGCCGGGACTGGGGATCCAGACTCAGATCGCCAATCGTGCGAATCTGAGCGTCCTCACTGGATTCACCAGTGGTCCGCGGCCGGCGAAGGAGGGTCCGGATGCGGGCGATCAGCTCTCGGGGAGAGAACGGTTTCGTCATGTAGTCGTCTGCACCGACGGACAGGCCGATGAGGGTGTCGATCTCTTCACTGCGCGCGGTCAGCATGATCACATAGGCGTCGGTGAAGGTGCGCAGCTGGCGGCAGACCTCGATGCCATCGATACCCGGCAACATCAAGTCGAGCACCACGACGTCGGGCGGATCGACTCGTGCGGCCACCAGAGCCTGTTCCCCGTCCGGGGCGGTGGTGACTACGAAGCCCTCATGCTCGAGGTAGCCACCAACGGCACGCACCAGGCTGGGCTCGTCATCCACCACCAGTGCCCGCAACGGGGTACTGGTCGTGGATGACGCTCGCGGTGGTGTCGGGGGGATCAGGAGTCCTCCCTGGCGATGAATGCTCCGTGCCATGTGTGGTACCAGGCCACCCCTGTGGAAGAGTTGACCGACATCATTCCACTGACAACGCCGTTCCTTTGGAGGTCAATGGTGAAGTATCCGGGGTAGGCGTCGATGCTTCGGACCGTGGTGCCGAGCCGGTTTGAGTTCAGCCACGAGGTGGCGATGGTGCGTGCCTTCGCCGAGTCGACCGACCCGACGGTGCCACCTGTTCCACCAGTGCGCATCATCCCGAAACGGGTGTTCCACATCATTGCCGGGCCTGGCTCGGTGCTCACTGTGCCGGTGCGAGGATCGACGATCACCTCAGTTGCCGGCTGACCCTTGCTGTCCTTGAGCTCGACATAGAAACCGTTGTCGAACCGCATCACCTCGCCCGGATGCAGCCCGGATGCCTTGGCCGCGGACGCGGCCCTTGTCCGAGCCGCAGCGATGGAGGGCACGGCAGTCCCGTTTCCGGGCAGCCACACCATGCCCGTCGAGCCCATCATGCCCGCGTACGAACCCTGGCCCTGGCCGCCCATCATGCCCGCGTACGAACCCTGGCCCTGGCCGCCCATCATGCCCGCGTACGAACCCTGGCCCTGGCCGCCCATCATGCCCGCGTACGAACCCTGGCCCTGACCGCGCAGGGTGCCGGCAGCCACCGCCGCGGAGGCGACCAGCGCGATTACGGCTGCCGCCAGAGCGCCAACCATCAGAGGACGTCTCACTGCGATCACTTCCCTTCGCGCTGGGTGGACAGGAGAGCGGCCCGCTGGGCTTGCCAAACTGCCATGTCTATCTCGCCGTTTGCCATTCGGCGGTCGAGAATCTCCATTGCGGACTCACCAGTGGTCCGGGTCGGCTGTTCGCCGCTGGCGGGCAGTAACCGCGTGACAAGCCACACGATCAGCCCAATCAGGATGAGCCAGAACAAGCCCATCCCAAGCAATCCGAACGTGCCCATTCCGCCGCCATACCAACCCATCATCGTGAACTCCTCCTTCAGGTGCCCGGGTGTTCCCGGTGCCTCCAGCGTCGCAACCAAGTACTGCGATCGTGGTCAGGAACTATGAAGAAACGATGTAGAAACTGACCAGCACGGCGCTAGCGTGTGGATGCAAACGGCATGCGCCAACCGGACGCCGCTGCCGACATTCCCGGACCCATCTCTGGGTTAGGTCACGGGAGCTTGGGACTCTGCCCGTGGCCTGTCCGACACCGGCGCACTGAGCGTGTCTTCCGGTAATGCGCGGTGGGAGGGTATTGAAACCTGGATCACGGTTCCACGCCCAGGGCGCGAACTGATCGTCAGGCGGCCGCCTGACTGGCTGACCCTTTCGCGAATGCCGATCAATCCAAGGCCAGTATCGGCTCCAAGGCGCGTCGGGCTCGCCGGCGGAATGCCTCGACCGTCGTCGCGAATAGTGATCTCCACGTGATCCCCGAAGGTCACGATGACGGTCGCTGTTCGAGCTTCAGCGTGCCGTTCGACGTTGTTCAGGGACTCTTGAACGACCCGGTAGGCGGTCAGTTCGAGCTCTGCTGGCAGCCGCGACTCGGGGCCGTTGATATTCAAGTCCACAGTGAGCTCACCGCGCCGCCGAACGTTCTCGATGAGCTGGCGAAGGGCAGGCACAAGGCCCAGGTCGTCGAGCATGGGCGGCCGCAGACCCAGGATCAGGGTCCGCACCGCCGTGGATGCGCTCTTTGCGATCAGGCGGCCCTTGCCGACCAGGTCGACGAGTCTTTCGGCCAGCAGAGGGTCCTCGGCAATCTCCTCCAGGGTCCGGGTCAGGTACATCAGCTGCTGCAGGGGGTCGTCGTGCAGCTCCCTGGCCAACCGGAGCCGTTCTTCCTCCTGGATCTGAAGAACTCGTCCGGTGAAGGCGCGTTGCTCCTCCTGCCTTCGACACTGCTCTGTCACGTCGGCAAGGACGATCTGGACGAGAATGCTTCCCTCCCCGACGTCGATCTCGTGGGCGGTCGGCACATAGTTCCGCACTGCTCCGGTCGCCGACCGCACCGTTACTGGCGACTCCATTAGGAACAGCTCAGTCCGGGTCAGGCCCAAGGAGTCACCGAGTACTCGACCGACGGCTGCCGAGCCGAGCAGACCACGCGCCGCGGTGTTGAGCTCTATCACGACGTCGTCGCTGTCAGTGACGATCACCGGCGAGGGCTGGTCTTCGAAGAGACCTCGATATCGTTCCTCGGCCACAGCAGCCAGTTGCAGCGCCGCCTCGGTCCGGCGCCGCGCCGCCTGCTCGACTTCAACTCGCTGCCCCACGAAGATGCCGCTCGCCATCAGTACCGCGATGTTGACCAGCTCGATCTCCAAGTGGGAGCCGATGCTCGGCTCCGTGCTCAAGAAGATCCAGTGAGCCACGAACAGCGTTGATGCCCACGTCGCTGTGGCAATCGCGCCGGCGACCCCAAAGGCCAAGGCGGCGTAGAGCACCGGGATCAACATGAGGCTCGATGTCAACGGCGCCGGGATGCCTGCCATGTTTTGCTCAGGAAGTACGCGCAGCAGGATCGTGTGGACCGTCATCACGATCAGGACCCCGCACTGGGTAATCCAGAACTTTGACGAGTCCCACGGAACAGGCCGACGTCGGAGCCATTGAACGACCCCATCTAAGCGGCGCTGGGGCGGGCCGGTGACGTCACTGGTTGGCATGCGGCTTCCTCACAAGCCCGGCGCTAAGCGCCCACAGGACGGCCTCGGTGCGAGAATGGACGGCGAACTTCGCGTAGATGTTGTCGCAATGCCGCTCAACGGTTCGGGTACTCATGACAAGCCTGGTGGCGATCTTCTTGTTCTGGAGGCCGATCGCAAGCAGTTCGAGAACGGCCTGCTCGCGATCGGTCAGACCCGTCGAGGTTGCGGCAGAGGGTGGTGGGGGTGCGACCAGCCGCGCGAGCACATCAGGCTTGACCACGCTCCCGCCCGCGGCAATGGCCCTCACAGCATCTGTGAGCTCGCGACTCGGGGCCGTCTTGCACACATAGCCCGCCGCTCCGGCCTCCAACGCCGCCCGAACATATTCATCGTCGTCATATGCGCTGACCATGAGGACCCGAACCGATGGGTGCTGGACCCGGATTCGTCGGGTCGTCTCGATGCCGTTGATCCCAGGTAGCCGGATGTCCATCAGCACGACGTCAGGTGCGACCTGATTGACCAGCGCCAACGCCATCTCGCCCGAGTCCGCGTCTCCCACAACCTCGATGTCGTCGTGATCGCCAAGGATCCCGCGCGCACCATCTCGATAGAGGGTGTGGTCGTCGACAACGAGGACTCTGATCACTCCAGGGGTCATCCTCGCATTTTACGTCACCGATGGACGCGGATATGGGGGAAATTACCCACACCCGAATGCGTATATTTCGCCATTAACTCCGGGGGATTCGCCCCTACCGGGCCGGTCCACCCTACCGGACAGTGATAACGGAGCCACGGCAATAGCTGCCGGAGGCGGGCGCTCAGCGCCGCCACGAAAGGATGATTGATGCGCAGAACACGTCGACAACCGGCCAGTAGAGGCTGGCGGACCGCCCTGATGGCCTCGATCCTGGTGGTCCTGGGCGGCGTCGCCTCAGCTACGCCGGCCTTTGCCCACGCCGGGGGAGGCGAGACCAAGGAGGGCTACGTGCTCGTACAGCAAGCCCTCGGACGCCTGGCCCACGACCCCAACATGACCGGGGTGGACGCCGCGCAGGAGAAGATCCACGACACGCTCGACACCACCGACCAGGTCGGCGTCAACATCGCCCAGGTCAAAGAAGCCAAGATTGCCCTGGATGCCGGAAAGGTCCAAGAAGGCCAGGTGCTGCTGCAAAAGTCCATCACCGAGGCGGTCAGCGCGATTATGCCGGCAACCGGCGAGGAGACCGGAACAACGGTCGTGCCAAGCGAGATTCCGGGTAGAGGAAGCCTGGACGGCCTTCAATGGGCCTTCTTGGGCATCTCGGTTCTCCTGTTGCTCGCCGGGTCCGTAGTGGCCCAAAAATTCCGCCCAGCAGACAACCTCGCGGCCCTGCGACGGCGCCTGGCGCCTCAGCCCGGCCTCGTCCCAGCAGGCAGCCTGACTAAGGACCAATCATGAGAACCACCGCTTCTCAAGCCCCGGCCGAAACGACAGCCCCGGCCGAAACGACAGCCCCGGCCGAAACGGCAGCCCCGGGCCGCACGACTGTCCCAGAGAAATCACCCGGCAAGGTCCGCACCGCTCTGGACGTACTCGATGAACGACTCGGGATCGGCGCCCTTGAGTACCCCGTCCCCGAACACGCCAACAACATCGGGTGGAGCCTGGGCGGGATCACCGCATCGGCCCTGGGCATCCTGATCGTCACCGGGATCATCCTCGTCCAGTTCTACAGTCCAGTGCCCGAATCGGCCAACGCCTCCGTCCGCCACATCATCACCGCCGTACCCGGCGGCAGCTTCGTGCGTTCGGTGCACTTCTGGGCCTCACAGGCAATGTACGTGACCGCGCTACTTC
Source organism: Actinomycetales bacterium (assembly GCA_038236365.1). Classification (GTDB taxonomy): domain Bacteria; phylum Actinomycetota; class Actinomycetes; order Actinomycetales; family Dermatophilaceae; genus UBA4719. The sequence goes on from JBBRZV010000108.1 coordinate 8,724, forward strand.
ACTTGGCAAGAGTCTTCTTCACCGGCTCCTACAAGAAGCCGCGCGAAGCGAACTGGCTCATCGGAGTATCCATGTTCGGCCTGACGACCCTCGCCCTGTTCACCGGAACGGTTCTCAAGTGGGACCAGGAGGGTTTCGAGGCCCTGGGCCACAATCTCGAGATCGGCAAGCTCCTGGGCGGGGCCGGTATCTGGTTCTCCCCGAAGTTCGCCGACCAGGTTCCGATCCTCGTGCGACTGTACGCCGCCCACGTCGTGATCGTGCCCGGCCTGATCTTGGCATTGGCCGTGCTCCATTTCCTGCTGGTCAAGAAGCACAAGATCTCCCCGCACCCTGCCCTGCCGACTGACGCATCCGGAGTTCAGGCGCCCCCCGATGAGCCCACCGAACCGTTCACCCACCACCTGCGCCGGATCGCAGCTTTCGGGGTTGCACTGTTCGGGATCCTTGGAATCCTCGCAGTACTACTCCCA
>JBBRZV010000109.1:0-9114 GCA_038236365.1 Actinomycetales bacterium
CTGACTGAACAGCACACCAAGAGCCACTGCACCATCCCCAGCAAACAAGGACCCAGACAATGCCTCCCAAGAAGAAGAAGATCTCCGGCTTCATCAAGCTGCAGATCCAGGCCGGCGCAGCGACGCCGGCCCCGCCCGTGGGCCCCGCCCTCGGTCAGCACGGCGTCAACATCATGGAGTTCGTCAAGGCCTACAACGCTGCGACCGAGTCACAGCGCGGCAACGTCATCCCCGTGGAGATCACGGTCTACGAGGACCGCTCGTTCACCTTCATCACCAAGACGCCGCCGGCTGCCGAGCTGATCAAGAAGGCTGCCGGCGTGGCCAAGGGCTCAGGCGAGCCGCACAAGACGAAGGTGGCACACCTCACGGCCAAGCAGGTCCGTGAGATCGCCGCTGTGAAGATGGAAGACCTCAACGCCAACGACATCGAGCAGGCCGCCAAGATCATCGCCGGCACCGCTCGCTCGATGGGAGTCACTACCGGTTGAGGCATAATCCGGTATGACGACTGGTGACCTCCCCTTTCGGGGCGCGCCGTCGGCATACCGATAAGTGGCAGGGCCAGCGCTGGTCCGTTCGACCACGAACTCCGCAGTCCACAAAGTCTGCATCACTGCAGCGAAGCACCAGGAGAAGAAATGAAGCGCAGCAAGGCATACCGCGCCGCCGTCGAGAAGATCGGCACGGACAAGTTCTACACACCCCTTCAGGCCGTTCGGCTGGCCAAGACCACCACCAGCACCAAGTACGACTCGACCGTCGAGGTTGCCATGCGGATGGGCATCGACCCACGCAAGGCCGACCAGATGGTCCGCGGCACCGTCAACCTCCCGCACGGCACCGGCAAGACCGCGAGGGTCCTGGTCTTCGCCACTGGTGAGCGGGCTGAGCAGGCAAAAGCTGCCGGGGCCGACTACGTCGGTTCGGACGACCTGCTCGCAAAGGTGGCTGGTGGTTGGCTCGACTTCGACTCTGTCGTGGCGACCCCAGACCTCATGGGCAAGGTCGGCCGCCTTGGCAAGGTGCTTGGTCCGCGTGGCCTCATGCCCAACCCGAAGACTGGCACCGTGACGATGGACGTGGCCAAGGCCGTCACCGAGATCAAGGGTGGCAAGATCGAGTTCCGGTCCGACAAGCATGCCAACCTGCACTTCATCATCGGCAAGGCATCCTTCGACGAGGTCAAGCTGGTCGAGAACTATGGCGCGGCGCTGGACGAGATCCGTCGTCTGAAGCCCTCTTCCTCCAAGGGTCGGTACATCGTCAGAGCTGTGATGTCCACGACCATGGGCCCCGGCATCCCGTTGGAACACACCAAGTGGCGCAACCTGATGGACGAGGAAGAGTCGGACTGATCGGCTCGAAGCTCTGAAGCCTGTTGTTTGCACGACGACAGGGGCCCCGCCGGAACACCGGCGCGGCCCCGGTCGCGTTTCTGGACCGGGGCCGGTGGTGCCGCTGGCGTTCGGAACCGCCGGACCGGACCCAAAGCCCGGCCGATTAGGCCCGGAGGCGGCCGCCCTCTAGGCTGGGCGTCGACCAAAGACCGCCGGTTGTCATCCTGCTCCCTGCAGGCTGACCGAAGGTTCCGCAGCATGCGGGCAACCAGCGCAGGATCGCACGTGATCGGCATACCTCCTGTGTATGCCGCGAGCTCCGCGCCCTGCGCCGGGGCTCTTCTTGTTCTGTGGCCGCCTTCTCCGGCTTTTCATTTCGGAAGGAGGCCCAGTGGCAAAGCCCGAAAAGGCAGCAGCCATCGCCGAGCTGACGGACAAGTTCCGTCACTCGGGTGCGGCCGTGCTCACGGACTACCGCGGTCTGACCGTGGCGCAGCTCACCACGCTGCGTAGCACCATTCGCGAGCACGCTACCTACGCCGTCGTGAAGAACACGCTCACCGAGATCGCAGCCAAAGCAGCCGGAGTCACGGCTTTCGATGGCCAGTTCTCGGGTCCGTCCGCGATCGCCTTTATCACCGGTGATCCGGTCGAGGCGGCCAAGGGCCTGCGTGACTTCGCCAAGGCAAACCCCAACCTCGTGATCAGGGCCGGCGTCATGGACGGCAAGGCCCTTACTCCCGCGGAGATCAACAAGCTCGCGGACCTCGAGTCCCGCGAGGTTCTTCTGACCAAGCTGGCTGGCGCCATGAACGCGTCGCTCAGCAAGGCCGTCTACCTGTTCGCCGCTCCCTTGTCGCAGATGGCCCGCGTGGTCGAAGCTCTGCGCGCCAAGGTTGAGGCCGAGGGTCCTGCGGTCACGGCGGAGGCCCCGAGCGAGCCCACCGACGGGGCTACGCAGGACGCACCTGCTGTTCAGGACGCACCTGCGGCATCTGCGGACGACCCGGAAGAGACAACCCAGGACGACGTCGCCACTGGTGGCGACGAGAGCTGAGCGACCCGGTCGCGATTGCTTCATCCACCACCAAAGCCGACTCACGGCATGTGTAACGAATCATTAGAAAGGGACTGCCACTATGGCAAAGCTCAGCACTGACGGGCTCATCGAGTCTTTCAAGGAAATGACCCTCCTCGAGCTCTCCGAGTTCGTGAAGCTTTTCGAGGACACCTTTGGTGTCACCGCTGCGGCCCCGGTTGCCGTTGCTGCTGCCGGTGGCGGCGCTGGTGCAGCAGAAGAGGTCGAGGAGCAGGACGAGTTCGACGTCATCCTTGAGGCCGCTGGCGAGAAGAAGATCCAGGTCATCAAGGAGGTGCGCGCCCTCACGAGCCTCGGCCTGAAAGAGGCCAAGGACCTCGTTGACGCGGCCCCGAAGCCGGTCCTGGAGAAGGTTGCCAAGGACGCTGCGGAGAAGGCCAAGGCTGCCCTCGAGGGCGCTGGAGCCACCGTCACCCTCAAGTGACGTAGAACCTCGCGCCAGCTCCTGCTGGGGTGCGGGGAATGCTTTAAGAAATGGGACAGACCTTATGGTCTGTCCCATTTTTTGAGCGTTCTGAGCGAAAACATCATTGGATGGCCTTGCGCGGTGTCATCCATCACATCCATGTCCCACTGTGCCCAAATCTCTACCTTGAAAGCGCTCCGGCCGGTCTCTGGCTCGTCCATGATGGCGGCCGTGTGGCGGCGCCATCGCTGCGCTGGTCAAGGCCCCGGCAAGGGTCCTGAAGCGGCCTTGCGCGGGGATCCCACCAGGGCCCTTCGGCGGCAATGCTCACTGAGGGACCCCTGTCAACTTCTCCCGAACATCTGATGGTCGTATGTCGTATTTGTGCCCATCTGGGGATGGGCTGGATCTCGCGGCCCGATCAGGCTCGTTCCGTCAACCGCTGTGCTGCGGCCCGACTGGGCGACTCGCTCACGAACCTGAAACTGGATCCCAAGGAGGACCCTTTGAAACTCTTAAGCTTAGATCGAAAGTCCATCCCCAAGCTCACGGTGCTCGCTGCTGGCCTGACCGCTGCGGTCGTGGTTGCCACCATGACCACCGCGCCCGCCCAGGCATACTCCAGTAACCCGCCCCTGTCCTCGTGCGCGGGCTGTCACTCGGGCGGCGTGATCACCCCCGGAACGACTGCGACAGCACCCACCACCACGCTGGCTCCCGGCGCCACCTACAGCGTCACGGTCACCCCTGTGGTAAACACGGCCGGCGGTATGAGCGGGTACTCGATCGTTCCTGTCGCCCCCGCCACTGGCACAGCCAGGGCCACCGGCACCTTGGCGTCCTACACGGCGACCATGACTGCCCCGGCAACGGCTGGTCCGTACACCTACACGGTCTGGACCAACCAGGGCCCGGATGGTGCGGGCGTAGTGGGCAAGACCACGTACACCATCAACGTCGTCGCCGCTCCGCCGGTCGTCGTAGCTCCTGTGGCGAGCTTCACCAGCCCTGTTGCCAGCGGGATCGCCCCGCTGACGGTTGCGATGACCGACACCTCGACCAACACCCCGACGACCTGGGCGTGGGACTTCGGTAACGGCACCACGTCGACCCTGAAGAGCCCGTCGGTGACCTACGCGGCCGCTGGCACATACACGGTCAGCTTGGTTGCCACCAACGCAGGCGGAGCCAGCGCCCCGGCGACGAAGGTCATCACGGTCACGGCCCCGGTGGTCAAGCCCGTTTCGAGCTTCACCGCCACGCCAACCAACCTGACGGTGGCGTTTGCCGACACCTCGACCAACACCCCGACGACTTGGGCGTGGGACTTCGGTAACGGCACCGCGTCGACCCTGAAGAGCCCGTCGGTGACCTACGCGGCCGCTGGCACATACACGGTGACTTTGACCGCCAGCAACGCGGGCGGCGCTGGCAGTGTGGCGACCAAGACCGTCACGGTCACGGCCCCGGTTGTTGCGGTACCGGTGGCGAGCTTCACCACCTCGGTCGCGTCGGGCACGTTCCCGCTGCCGGTTACGATGACCGACACCTCGAGCAACGCCCCGACGTCCTGGGCGTGGACCCTGGGTGACGGCACCATCTCCACGGTGCGTAACCCTTCGGTGACCTACCTGACGGCCGGTACCAAGACGGTCACCCTGGTTGCCACCAATGCGGGCGGTGCCAGCACCATGGTGTCCAAGACCATCACGGTCACCACGGCCCCGCCGGTCGTCGTAGCTCCTGTGGCGAGCTTCACCGATGTGGCCATGGGGCTGACGGTCGCTATGACCGACACCTCCACGGGTGCTCCGACGACCTGGTCCTGGAACTTCGGTAACAGCACCACTTCGATCCTGAAGAACCCTTCGGTGACCTACGCCGCCGCCGGCACCTACGCGGTTGCGCTGACTGCCAGCAACTCAGCCGGATCCAGCACCGTGACGAAGACCATCACGGTCACCGCCCCGACTGGAACTTCAGCTGCGCACATCAGCAGGATCTCTCCTGATGAGGCAAGCGTCGGAACCAAGGTGACCATCACCGGCACCGGCTTCGGAACTGCTGGCGTTGTGAAGTTCGGAACCGTCACAGCGACGCTGCTGTCCTACACCAACACGAGCATTGTCGTATCGGTACCTGTCGTCTCTCGTGAAGAGGTCCGGGTCACCGTCACTCCCACGGGTGGCACCGCATCCAACGGTGTCGAGTTCGAGGTCAAGAGCAACAACAGTGACGACGGTCACCACGGATGGTGGGAGTCATTCATCAGCTGGTTCAACTGATCGGTTAGCCGACCACTGAACTGAGCAGGGGCCGCTTGGTCATCGAAGGACTTGTGAAAGTTCGACGGTGTCCAGGCGGCCCTTGCTGCGTTGTCGGTGCGATCGAGCCTGGCTGGCCGGAGCCCGTTGCTGGGCTTCCCTGCCAGGCTGGCGGGCGTCATTGTCAGGGGCGGGCGACGGTTCGCCTGGTCCGGGATCCAGGGCTCGTCAGCTTGAAACCTTGACGCAGGACGCTTGGGGGGTCATCCTCATGGCAACGCATGCGGTAGGCAAATAGCGGTCACCCGGACGCGGTTGGACTAACGCGCCCACATGCGGGTATGCTGTCGCTTTGCGCTGCCTCATGTTCCGCCTCGTCGCGCCCGTAGAGCCCTCAGGTAAGGCCCACCAGCCCTTGCCTGATCTATGTCGTCCCGCTGAGATCGTGTCCGCCCGGTAGCGCTGAACTCTCAGTTTCAGAAGGCCCGTGGAAGGACCATCCTTGGCTGCCTCGCGCACCGCGAACCAGACCGTGTCCACTGCTATAACGGCTTCAGGCCGTATCTCTTTCGCGAAGATCCGCGAACCCCTTGAAGTACCTGACCTCCTGGCTCTCCAGACGGAGAGCTTCGACTGGCTGCTTGGCAACGAACGCTGGCAAGCGCGCGTCGCCGAAGCCGTTGCGGCGGGTCGTGGCGATGTGCCCGACAAGTCCGGTCTCGAGGAGATCTTCGAGGAGATCTCCCCGATCGAGGACTTCTCCGGATCGATGTCGCTGTCATTTCGCGACCACCGCTTCGAGGAGAAGAAGTACTCCATCGAGGAGTGCAAAGAGCGGGACATGACGTATTCCGCTCCGCTGTTCGTCACGGCGGAGTTCATGAACACCACCACCGGTGAGATCAAGAGCCAGACCGTGTTCATGGGCGACTTCCCGCTCATGACCGGGCGTGGCACCTTTGTGATCAACGGCACCGAGCGCGTCGTCGTCTCACAGCTCGTGTGTAGCCCGGGCGTCTACTTCGAGCGGACCCCCGACAAGACCTCCGACAAGGACATCTACACCGCCAAGGTGATCCCGAGCCGGGGCGCCTGGCTGGAGTTCGAGATCGACAAGCGTGACCTCGTCGGTGTGCGCGTCGACCGCAAGCGCAAGCAGTCGGTCACGGTGCTCCTGAAGGCACTGGGCTGGTCCGAGGCACAGATCCTCGAGGAGTTCGGCGAGTACGAGTCCATGCGCCAGACGCTGGAGAAGGACCACACCGCCGGTCAGGACGAGGCGCTGCTGGACATCTACCGCAAGCTGCGCCCGGGCGAGCCGCCCACACGTGAGGCGGCCCAGACCCTCCTGGACAACCTGTACTTCAACCCCAAGCGCTATGACCTGGCCAAGGTCGGTCGCTACAAGATCAACAAGAAGCTGGGCGTCGAGGCGCCGCTGTCCAACTCGGTGCTGTCCATCGACGACATCGTCGGGTCGATCCGTCACATCGTGGCCTTGCACGCCGGCGAGCTCACCATGCCGGGTCACCGCGACGGCAAGGCTGTGGACGTGCGCGTCGAGGTCGATGACATCGACCACTTCGGCAACCGCCGTCTGCGCAACGTCGGCGAGCTGATCCAGAACCAGGTCCGCACCGGCCTGTCCCGGATGGAGCGCGTTGTCCGCGAGCGGATGACCACCCAGGATGTCGAGGCCATCACGCCCCAGACCCTGATCAACATCCGGCCGGTCGTTGCCTCCATCAAGGAGTTCTTCGGCACCAGCCAGCTCTCGCAGTTCATGGACCAGAACAACCCGCTAGCCGGTCTGACGCATAAGCGTCGCCTCTCAGCGCTTGGGCCAGGCGGTCTCTCGCGTGACCGTGCCGGCATGGAGGTCCGTGACGTCCACCCCTCGCACTACGGACGCATGTGCCCCATCGAGACCCCTGAAGGCCCGAACATCGGTCTGATCGGTTCGCTCGCCTCCTACGGGCGGATCAACGCCTTCGGGTTCGTGGAGACGCCCTACCGCAAGGTGACCAACGGCATGGTCTCCGACGACGTCGACTACCTGTCGGCGGACGAGGAGGACGAGCACGTCATCGCCCAGGCCAACGCTCCATTGACGGCCGACGGTCACTATGCCGAGGAGCGCGTCCTGGTCCGCACCAAGGGCGGCGAGGTCGAGTACGTGCCCGGCGCTGACGTCGACTATATGGACGTCGCTGCTCGTCAGATGGTGTCTGCCGCGACAGCGTTGATCCCGTTCCTGGAGCACGACGACGCCAACCGTGCGCTCATGGGGTCGAACATGATGCGCCAGGCCGTCCCGCTGGTTCAGTCTGAGGCGCCGCTGGTCGGCACCGCAATGGAGTACCGTGCGGCGCTTGACTCCGGTGACGTTGTCCGGGCCGAGAAGGCCGGCGCCGTCCAGGAGGTCTCCGCCGATGTGGTGACCATGGCCAACGACGACGGGACCCAGCAGTCCTACCGGATCTCGAAGTTCACCCGCTCGAACCAGGGCACCTCGTACAACCAGAGGGTCCTCGTCAAAGAAGGCGAACACCTCGAAGTTGGTGGTGTTATCGCCGACGGTCCCGCGACCGACGGTGGCGAGATGGCTCTGGGCCGCAACCTGCTCGTGGCTTTCATGCCATGGGAGGGTTACAACTACGAAGACGCGATCATCCTGTCCCAGCGACTGGTGCAGGACGACACACTCTCCTCGATCCACATCGAGGAGCACGAGGTCGATGCTCGTGACACCAAGCTCGGCCCTGAGGAGATCACCCGGGACATCCCGAACGTCTCTGAAGAGGTGCTCGCAGACCTGGACGATCGAGGCATCATCCGGATCGGCGCAGAGGTCCGTGACGGCGACCTGCTGGTCGGCAAGGTCACGCCCAAGGGCGAGACCGAGCTCACCCCGGAGGAGCGCCTCTTGCGTGCCATCTTCGGCGAGAAGGCCCGCGAGGTGCGCGACACCTCACTGAAGGTTCCCCACGGCGAGACCGGAACCGTGATCGGTGTCAAGGTCTTCGACAAGGACGAAGGCGACGACCTGCCGCCTGGAGTCAACTCGCTGGTCCGCGTCTACGTGGCCAACAAGCGCAAGATCACCGACGGTGACAAGCTCGCTGGCCGCCACGGCAACAAGGGCGTCATCTCCAAGATCCTCCCGATCGAGGACATGCCCTTCCTTGAGGACGGCACCCCAGTCGACATCGTGCTCAACCCCCTCGGCGTTCCGGGCCGGATGAACGTCGGTCAGGTCCTGGAGATTCACCTGGGCTGGGCTGCGTCGCGTGGCTGGAAGATCGAGGGCAACCCTGACTGGGCCAAGCTCATCCCCGCCGATGCCCGGCAGGCCGAACCCGGCACCCGGGTGGCAAGCCCGGTCTTCGACGGAGCGCGCGAGAACGAGATCACGGGTCTGCTGGACTCCACCCTCAAGACTCGCGACGGCGTGCGGCTCATCGACGGCTCGGGCAAGACCCGCCTCTTCGATGGTCGCTCCGGGGAACCATTCCCGGAGCCGGTTTCCGTGGGCTACATGTACATCCTGAAGCTCCACCACCTGGTGGACGACAAGATCCACGCCCGCTCCACGGGTCCGTACTCCATGATCACCCAGCAGCCGCTCGGCGGTAAGGCTCAGTTCGGTGGCCAGCGCTTCGGTGAGATGGAGGTCTGGGCGCTCGAGGCCTATGGCGCCGCCTACGCGCTGCAGGAGCTGCTGACGATCAAGTCCGACGACGTGACTGGTCGCGTCAAGGTCTACGAAGCGATCGTCAAGGGCGAGAACATCCCCGAGCCCGGCATCCCCGAGTCGTTCAAGGTCCTCATCAAGGAGATGCAGTCGCTGTGCCTGAATGTCGAGGTGCTCTCCAGCGACGGCACGTCCATTGACATGAAGGATCCCGACGAGGACGTCTTCCGGGCAGCGGAAGAGCTCGGCATTGACCTGTCCCGGCGCGAGCCGAGCAGCGTCGAAGAGGTCTGACGGTTGGTCGGTATGGC
>JBBRZV010000110.1:0-8808 GCA_038236365.1 Actinomycetales bacterium
CATCGTGGGGCACGCCGTCGATTGCTGATGCCGAAGGTCGCTGCCTCGACGGATAAGACGGTGCCCAATTGCGTTGTCCTGCAACATCTTTGTGAATGGAGCGGGTGACGGGAATCGAACCCGCACTGTCAGCTTGGGAAGCTGATGTTCTACCATTGAACTACACCCGCGGGCTCGCAGACGGCATGCATCCACGGCGCGATCGGCAGTCTAACCGACAGTTCTGCAGTGTCAGGGCCCACGTCTGGTGAGTAGCAGGTACCGTGTCGGCGTGCTTCTTTCAGACCGCGACATCAGGGCCGAGATCGATGGCGGGCGCGTGCGCCTCCAGCCGTATGACGAAGCGATGGTGCAGCCGTCGAGCATCGATGTGCGTCTGGACAAGTTCTTCCGCCTGTTCGACAACCACAAGTACCCCTTCATCGACCCCGCCGAGGACCAACCCGACCTCACACGCTTGATCGAGGTCGAACGCGACGAGCCATTCATCCTCCACCCTGGCGAGTTTGTTCTGGGCTCGAGCTTTGAGGTCGTCACGTTGCCCGATGATCTTGCCGCCAGGCTCGAAGGGAAGTCCTCCCTCGGGCGGCTCGGTTTGGTGACTCATTCCACGGCGGGATTTGTCGACCCGGGGTTTAGCGGGCATGTGACGCTTGAGCTGTCCAACGTCGCCACACTGCCGATCAAGCTCTGGCCCGGTATGAAAGTCGGCCAGCTCTGCTTCTTCAAACTGTCGAGCCCAGCCGAGAATCCCTACGGCAGCGCCAAGTACGGTTCGCGCTACCAGGGTCAGCGCGGCCCCACGGCGAGCCGCTCATTCCAGAACTTTCACCGCACCGTCGTCTAGATCGGACCCAGCCAGTTCACAGGAACGCCAAATATTCTGGCCGTATGCCCCGTGCGCCCCACCTCAGCATCACTGGTGATGACACGTCCGCCGAGGCCGTCGTGCTGCTTCTGCATGGTGGCACCCCGGACAGCTTCTCTCCCGTTCGAGTGTTCGATCTTTCGGTTCTGCGCATCATTCCCTTTGGCCGCAGCGTAATTCGTGCAGGGAACGGGCGTATTGCGCTGGCCTCGCTTCGGTATTCCGTGCGCGGCTGGAACGGTGATCTGGAGTCACCACTGTCGGACGCGCGCTGGGCTATTGATCAGATCGCCGAGCGGTTCGGCGACCTGCCCATAGGTTTGATCGGGCATTCCATGGGAGGGCGGGTGGCGCTGCGGGTGGCCGACCACGTCAGCGGACCCACCAGCCTTGTGAACAGCGTGGCGGCGCTGGCGCCGTGGATACCCCCCGGCGAGCCCATACCGTCGATGGGTAGCCAGAGGCTGCTTCTCGCCCACGGAACTGCGGATCGCATCACCGACCCCAGCCGGACTTTCGCTCTCGGCGAGAACCTTGAGGCGGACGGTGTCGACGTCGAGCTGGTGCGGTTCTCTGGTGCCCGTCACTCGATGATGTTTCCGGCGAAACCGTGGCACGACCTGGCCTCTGACTTCATGGTGCGTACCTTGCTTGCGCCAGCGGCGGAAGGTCCTGGATTGCATCTGCGGCGCTGAAGTGGGGCCGAGATTACGTCGGCCAAGCCGTTTCGGATCAGTATGGTGTCGCGCAAGTAGAACTGTCACCATGTCAGCCTCGATGTGTTCCATCACTTACTGATTCCGTCGCTCATCTCGGTTAGGTTTGCTTGCATGATCCGTTTTGACGCGGTCTCGAAACGATTTCCGGACGGAACTCTGGCCGTCGATGAGCTGACTTTCGAGGCCCCGACCGGGCAGATCACCGTTCTTGTCGGGCCGTCCGGCTGCGGCAAGACGACGTCGCTGCGGATGATCAACCGGATGATCCAGCCCACCGGAGGTCGAATCTGGATCGACGACCAGGACCCTGCAGGGATGGACGAAGCTCAGCTCCGCCGCGGCATCGGCTACGTCATCCAGCACGCGGGCCTGTTCCCGCACCGCACGGTCGCCGCCAATATCGCCACAGTTCCGAGGCTGATCGGCTGGGACAAGCGAAAGGCCGAAGCGCGCGCTCTCGAGCTGATCGAGATGGTGGGTCTGCCAGCGAGCTTTGCAAAGCGTTACCCCGCGCAGCTGTCCGGTGGTCAGCAGCAACGCGTAGGCGTCGCGCGGGCCCTCGCGGCTGATCCTGCGGTCATGCTCATGGACGAGCCTTTCAGCGCCGTGGATCCCATTGTGCGCGAGCAGCTGCAGGACGAGTTCCTACGCCTGCAGGAAGATCTGGGCAAGACCATCGTGTTCGTCACCCACGACATCGAGGAGGCCATCAAGCTGGGTGACCAGGTCGCGGTGTTGCGGGTCGGCGGCCGGCTTGCCCAGCTGGCGGACCCGGCATACCTGCTGGCCCATCCTGTTGATGACTTTGTGGCTGATTTCGTCGGACGTGACCGGGGATACCGTGCCCTGAGCTTCCAGCCGTCCCCGAGATTTTCGCTGGCCCGTGAGCAGACGGTTCGTCTGGGGGCGTCCCCGGGGGAAGCCGCCGCGGCCGCGCGCAATGGCTGGGTCCTGGTCACGGATGCAGATCAGCACCCGCTCGGCTGGATCGAGCCCGCCCGGATCACGGATTCGATTCTGCCCGAGATGCTGCATCGTGGTGGCACTGTTGCCAAGGAGGGTGGTCCGCTGCGCAATACCCTTGATGCCGCTCTCTCTTCGCCGAGTCGGCGCGGGGTCATCGTTGACGAGCATGGTGCGATGTTGGGCACCGTCCGTGCACCTGAGGTTCTCGCGGAGATTGAGGATCGCGCCAGGCCCGAGCTCCAGCCGGAGAGCCCACAAGACGGCGGTATGACGGGCGAGAGCCTGCAGCCGGTCGAGGAGGCGCCTGCATGACCTGGTTGGGGGACCACCTTACGGACGTGTTGAGCCTGACCGGACAGCATGCGTATCTGGCCGGCGTACCGCTGGTTCTGGGGCTGCTCATCGCCCTGCCGCTCGGCTGGCTCGCCAGTCGCTACCGCGTGCTCTACCCGTTCTTGATCATCGGCACAGGACTTCTTTACACGATCCCGTCGCTGGCGCTGTTCATCATGTTGCCGTTGCTGCTCGGCAACGGTGTCCTCAACCCGATCAACGTCCTTATCGCGATGACCATCTACACCGTCGCCCTTCTCGTGCGGACCGTCGCGGACGGTCTTGGCTCGGTGCCTGACGACGTCAACCAGTCGGCAACTGCCATGGGCTACAAGCGAGTTCGCCGACTTACGTCGGTGGAGCTGCCCCTCGCCGTGCCCGTCATCTCGGCCGGGCTTCGCGTTGCCGCCGTCAGCAACGTCAGCATTGTCAGCGTGGCCGCGCTCATCGGTGTCTCGCAGCTCGGGTCACTGTTCACCGACGGGTTCCAGCGGGCATTCCTGGACCCGATCGTCGTGGGCATTGTCGCCTGTGTGTCGCTGGCACTGCTCTTCGACGTGGTTATCCTCGGCGCCACCCGGTTGATGACGCCCTGGCAGCGCGCCGCGGAGGCCTCGACATGATCAACCGGATCCTCGCCTGGCTGGCGGACGGCGCCCACTGGCAGGGCGACGACGGAATCCTGCGCAGGGTCTCCGAGCACATGGAGTACTCCCTTGGGGCTCTCCTGCTCGCCGCGCTGATCGCGATCCCGCTGGGCCTCTATGTCGGTCACACTGGCCGCGGTCGCTTCCTCGTGGTCAACGCTGTCGGTTCCGCCAGGGCCATCCCATCACTCGGGCTCCTGTTCCTGGCGGTCCTCCTGCTGGGGCCCCGTTTCCCCGGCGACTTCGCCTACCTGGCGCCGACCGGCCTCGTCCTGGTCGTCCTGGCCATCCCGCCCATCCTGTCCGGCACGTATGCCGGCGTCGGGGGGGTCGACCCAGCCGCTCGTGATGCCGCCAAGGGCATGGGTATGCGCGGCAGCGAGGTTCTGCGCTACGTCGAACTTCCATGTGCCATGCCGCTGATCCTGTCGGGGGTGCGCTCAGCGATGTTGCAGGTCATCGCGACTGCCACGATCGCCGCTGTGGTTGGCCTGGGAGGACTGGGCCGGTTCCTGATCGACGGTCTTGCGGTCAGGGACACACCCCAGACCGCCTCGGGCGCAGTGCTCGTCGCGCTTCTGGCCTTGTCCGTGGACATGATCCTGGCGCTGATCCAGCGCTTTGTGGTGTCCCCTGGCCTGACCGGGAGATATCGCAAGGTCGACCCGACCGACCCCGGCTCCGGAGCGGTCGCCCCTCCTTCCCGCTTACCGGTCCCGCAAGACAGCAGCATCTAGACCCCAACAGAAAGAGAACCCTGATGAAACGCACCAGGATCGTCCTCGCCCTGACTGCCTCGGCAGCGATGCTCGCCGTCGCGGCCTGCGGCTCTGCTTCGAATGACCCTCTCGCTCCCGGGGGGGCAACCACGACGTCCGCTAACGGCACCATCATCGTGGGGTCGGCCAACTTCCCGGAGAATGCACTGCTGGCCGAGATCTATGCGGGGGCCCTCACGGCCAAGGGTGTCAAGGTTGAGAAGAAGCTGAACATCGGCAGCCGTGAGGTCTATATCCCGGCGCTGAGAGACGGCTCAATTGACCTGATCCCGGAGTACACCGGCGTCCTGGACCAGTACTTCAACAAGAACGCGAAGGCCACTGACTCTCCCAGTGTCTATGCCGAGCTCAAGGCCGCACTGCCCGCCACGCTGACCGTCCTCGACAAGTCAACCGCAGAGGACAAGGACGCCGTCGTCGTCACCAAGGAGACCGCAGCCAAGCTGGGCCTGAAGTCCATTGGCGATCTCCAGTCCAAGGCCAAGGATCTGACCCTCGGTGGACCGCCCGAGTGGAAGACGCGCCCAACCGGGGTGCCCGGGCTCAAGAAGCTGTACAACCTCGACTTCAAGACGTTCCGCGCGCTCGACACGGGCGGTCCGCTGTCGGTGCAGGCGCTCAAGAACGGCCAGGTCGATGCGGTTGACCTCTTCACCACCGATCCGTCCATCGCCGACAATGGCTTCGTCATCCTCAATGACCCCAAGAGCCTGTTCGCGGCCCAGAACGTCGTGCCCCTGATCACCAAGTCCAAGGTCAACGCGGTGATCTCTGACGCGCTGAACGCGGTCTCGGCCAAACTCGACACGGCGACACTTGGTGAGCTGGTCAAGGAGGTCGTGGTCGACAAGAAGGATGCCTCCGCTGTCGCCAAGGAGTTCCTCACCAAGAACGGCCTCGGCTGACCTTCCGCCCACCCCGCAAACCTAGGGAGTCTGCTGATGTTCCTCGGGCAAACCTAGGGAATTTGCCGTCGGAATCACGGCAAGGCCCCTAGGTTTGCGGTCGTAGGCCGTGCACGCTCCCTAGGTTTGCGGTCGGACGGCGGCCAGAAGCATCTGGGCGACGTCAACGACCTCGACGCTTTCGTGGGCGCCTGTCTCCGACTGGTTCTGGGTGAGCCCGTCCGAGAGCATGACCCGGCAGAAGGGGCAGCCGACCGCAATACGGTCTGCCCCGGTGGCGAGGGCTTCCTCGGTGCGGTTGGTGTTGATCCGCGTGCCAAGGTTCTCCTCCATCCACATCCGAGCGCCCCCTGCGCCACAGCAGAACGACCTCTCACCAGAGCGGGGCATCTCGAGCAGCTCAACCCCGGGCAGTGCGCCGATCAGCTCGCGCGGCGGGGCATAGACGCCGTTGTGGCGGCCGAGGTAGCAGGGGTCGTGGTAGGTGACCGTCGACGCCGTGGAAGCAACGTTGGACGTGTCGGCCTGGTCGGGTCGGGACACGGGGATGAGCCGCTTGTCACGGACCAGCCGGTTGAGCAGCTGGGTGTGGTGGACGACCTCGTACTGTCCACCGACCTGCGGGTACTCGTTCTTGATCGTATTGAAGCAGTGGGCGCAGGTGACCACGATCTTGGTTGCCCTGGCCTCGTTGAGAGCCTCGACGTTGGCCTGGGCAAGCATCTGGAAGAGGAACTCGTTGCCGGCGCGCCGGGCCGGGTCGCCGGTGCAGGTCTCTCCGTCGCCCAGGACCGCGAAGGTCACGCCGGCCGTGTCGAGCAGCTCAGCAACGGCCCGGGTGGTCTTCTTGGCACGGTCCTCATACGCACCGGCGCAGCCGACCCAGAACAGGTACTCGACCTCGTCCAGCGTCTCGATGTCCTTGCCCAGGACCTTGACCTCGAAGGGCAGGTCCTTGGCCCAGTCGAGTCGGGCACGGGCCGACATCCCCCAGGGGTTCGCCTTGTTCTCCAGGTTCTTGAACATGCCGCCGAGCTCGGAGGGGAACGCCGCCTCGATGAGGACCTGATAGCGACGGATGTCGAGGATGGCGTCGACATGCTCGATGTCGACCGGGCACTGCTCGACACAGGCGCCGCAGGTTGTGCAGGACCACAGCACGTCCTGGTCAATGACAGCGCCGGGCCCATGGGGGTTGTAGGCGGAGAACGGGTCAGTGATGTCGTAGCCGGTGTCACCGATCAGCGGGAGGGTCGAGATGGTGGCCAGAGTGCCGTCAGCCTTGACCAGACCCGCGCGCGCACTCTCGGCCGCGAGCAGGAACGGCGCCTTGGCGTGCGCGTGGTCTCGAAGGGCCATCACCAGCATCTTGGGCGAGAGGGGCTTCTCGGTGTTCCACGCAGGGCACTGCTCCTGACAGCGACCACACTCGGTACACGTGGTGAAGTCGAGAAGGCCCTTCCAGGTGAAGTCCTCGACCTTGCCGACGCCCAGCGCGGCATCCTCCTCTAGCTCCTCCATGTTCTCGAAGTCCACCGGCTCACCCTTGACCAGCATCGGCTTGAGCGGGCCCAACGCGGTCTTGCCATTGGCGTTGCGCTTGAACCAGATGTTGAAGAAGGCCAGAAATCGGTGCCAGGCCACACCCATGGTCGGCTGCGAGGCGACGGTGATGACCCAAGCCAGCGAGATCAGGATCTTGAGCGCCGCCACGATGAAGGTCGCGGCCTCAAGGGCACCAATCGACATACCGGAGAAGGCGTTTCCGATGAAGAACGTGAGCGGGAAGTGAACGCCGGTGGCCCACCATTCGTTCTCCGCGCTGCCGAGGGCGTACTCGATGCCACGCAACGTGAGAACGAGGATCACGACGGCGAGGATGGTCAGCTCGACGTAGTACGCCTGCCAGAAGGTGGAGGCGAAGAAGCGGCTGCGACGGCCCAAGGAGCGCGGGTGCTCCTGCTGCCGGATACCTATCAGCACCACGATCCCCACCAGGGAGGCCCACGCGATGAGCTCGGTGGCCCACTCGTAGGGGAAGAAGTGTCCGATCACCGGCAGGGCGAAGCTCGGGTCGAACAACTGCCCGTATGCCGTGATCAGGGTGAAGAACAACAGCCCGAAGGAGACCATGACGAACCAGTGCATGGCAGCGACTATCGGCAGCCGTGACATCCGGGTGTGCCCCAGAACCTCGCGCACGAGGGTCACGGTTCGTGTCGCCGGCTCGTTGCTTCGACCGCTATCGCCCTGGCCAACCTTGAAGGTGGCCACGAACCGGCCGATCATCCTGGCGAACAGCGCCACGGCAACCACGGTCACGGCGAGGCAGATGACGAGAGCAACGATCTGCAGGGCTGACATGGTCCGGAGTGTACGCAGCACCCCTCGCCTCCCGTGCTGGTGCAGACTTGTGTCGCTTCACATCGCGACATGAGCATGGACCGCGTTTGGTCATTTGAGATGGATCACATAACCTGCGATTGGAACAGGTATAACGTTAGGTTTGTTGACGTGCAGGTTGGACGCCCAACAAAGCTTCGCCCACTGACAAACCCAAAGGCGGTTAGCAATGCCTATCTATGACGACGTCACGGCCCTGGTCGGCAACACTCCGTTGGTCCGGATCAACCGGTTGAGCGCGGGTGCCGGCGCGACGATCGCGGCCAAGCTCGAGTTCTACAATCCGGCCAGCTCCGTGAAGGACCGGATCGGCGTGTCGATCATCGACGCCGCCGAGAAGTCCGGCGAGCTGAAAGCGGGCGGGACGATCGTGGAGGCCACCAGCGGCAACACCGGTATCGCACTCGCGATGGTCGGTGCCGCCCGCGGATACAACGTCGTGCTCACCATGCCGGAGACAATGAGTCTTGAGCGCAAGGCGCTGTTGCGCGCATACGGCGCGGAGCTGATCCTGACCCCGGGCTCGGAGGGCATGAAGGGGGCGGTCGCCAAGTCCGAGGAGATCGCGGCCGAGCGTGGCGCCATTTTGGCCCGCCAGTTCGCCAACGAGGCCAACCCCCAGATCCACCGCGAGACCACCGCGGAAGAGATCTGGAAGGACACCGACGGCAAGGTCGACATCTTCGTCGCAGGCATCGGCACCGGCGGCACCATCACCGGCGTCGGGCAGGTTCTCAAGGCCCGTAACCCCCAGATCCAGGTCATCGCGGTGGAACCGGAGGAGTCCCCCATCCTCAACGGCGGCTCTCCCGGCCCACACAAGATCCAGGGCCTGGGTGCGAACTTCGTGCCCGAGATCCTCGACCGTGATATCTATGACGAGGTCATCGACATCAACGCCGATACCGCAGTGGACTGGGCGCGTCGTGCCGCAAAGGAGGAAGGGCTGCTCGTCGGCATCTCCTCCGGCGCTGCCCTTGCTGCCGCTGACAAGGTCGCCCGACGGCCCGAGAACGCGGGGAAGCTCATCGTGGTGATCATTCCGTCCTTCGGCGAGCGCTACCTGTCCACCATCCTCTTCTCGGACCTGCTCAAGTGAGCCGATCGAGTTATGTCGAATCGCCCTCGCCCGTGACCGTCTTGCGCTTGACTGGTGACTCGTCGAGGGTCCGGGCGCGCCGCCCCCCC
>JBBRZV010000111.1:0-8551 GCA_038236365.1 Actinomycetales bacterium
CCCGAACGTACTGCTGCTCTTGCCACTGCGAGAAGTCGTTCGTCTGGTAGTTCAGCTGGGTCACCCCCGGCACGACGGGCGGGGGGACGACGGGCGGCGGGACCACGATCGCCGGCCAGTCACTGATGGTGGCCCGTGAGCGTGCCACATCACCGGCGAGGGCATTGACCGGTGCAGTCGTGGTTACCCAGTGGACACAGGGCAGCCCGGTCGGGCGTACCGCTGCCGCGTCGGTGACCGGGTTCTCAGCCGAGCCGAGCGGGAAGGCTCCCAGCTGCACAAAAGTGGAGCTGAGGGTCCATTTCGCTACGTCTGTGACGAAGGCGGCCGATGATGTGTGGGCGACGACTGCCGACACGAGGTCATTGTTGGGGCTCGCGGCCTGCGCCCCTCGCGCATAGGCGGTGGCTGGTGCCCATCTCAGGAGGTAGGGCTGGGTGGCCGCGAGGGGCTTGGTGGTGCCGGCGGCGAAGGCAGACCCCGGCTGCGCTGCGAGCACTGCGCCCACAGAGGCGGCCACCCCCATCAATACCGACTTTCGGGCCAGCAGGGGGCGGGCTTCTTTGCCTTCCTCGGCGGCCCTCGAACTGATGTCGCCTGTCGTCGAGGTGTCCAGGTCGCTCATCGCGAACCTCGGGCAACGGATAAGTCCCGACAAAGCATGATGATTGCCTCCCGTTTCCCGGCTGGCGGTCGATCATGCAGATTGCCTTGTCAGACCGCTTTGGATATCTCTCCTATTAATGCTGGCGTGGTCTCCGGCTACTCACGTTGGGTTCACCCGGGAGTTGTCCAAAGAGTCCACATCATTCGTCCGAACGGACTAGAAGGAAAGTCACTAACGCACTCTGAAGCACTCATTCAATGACGTTATGACCCGATTTGGGTCAGCGACAAAAGCATCAAAACTATGACAATGCGGTCTTTTTGGCAGCAGTTACTCGCCGGGGTCGCCGGGTGAGACTGCCGTCCTCGTGACGCAGCCGTTCAGTCGGTGGCGCGCCGCCTCGATGTCGCCCCTGGCCTGCCGATCCCGGCACCACCGCAGGCCAGTGACCTGCGCCACCGACTGGTAGTGCCAGGGCAGTCCGTATGGCGGAAAGTCGCTGCTGTATCGTGCGCAGCCCTTGACTGGTGGCTACAGTGAAGCGGTCCTGATCATGATCGATGTCCGCTCCTGGAGTCCGACGGTGACGCTCAGCTCGCAGGTCCGAGCCACGCCAGTGGATCCGGTGCACCTCAGCACGGGAGACACCCGGCGGGAGCAGTCGCGCGAGGATCTGCAGCCGTCTCACGAGGATGGCATCAACCGGCTCAGATCCGTTTTCGCCACGGTGCTTGCGCTCACCCTGCCGATTGAGCTGCCACACTCGATCTCGGCTGGTGCGCTCCTTGCGCTGTTTCTGGCTCCGACCATCGTTCCTGCCGTCACCAGGCAGCTCCATGCCCGCTGGCTGGCCTGGATCTCGGTGGCAATAGTGATGATCGCACCGCTGATCGCGCTGAACACTCTCTCCTCGGGCCACTTCCGCAGCTTCTCGAGCCACGCAGCGTCAACGTCATTCCTGCTGCTGGTCGGGCTTGTCGTGCAGATCTTCGCCGTCGCGTGGGCCTGCTCGGTCCTCGGCTTGGCTCGCACCGCACTTCTCTACAGCCTCACGGCCACGATGAACTCTGCGGTGCATCCTGAGACGTGGTCGACGAATCCGTGGAAGTACGCCTTCGGCTGGTCCATATCAGTCCTGATCATCAGCGTTCTGGCCCGGGCCCCGCGTCTCCTTCAGTTCCTGGCCATCGTTCTCGTCTCCTTCTACGCGCTCACTCACGACTCCCGCAACAGCGCGGGCGCCTTGCTGCTCGCCCTTCTGGTCACCGGGCTGGCTTACGCGGTCTACCGGAAGTCCAGGAAAGGGCGCGACGTCATCGTCGCCTGCCTGCTGGGAGTATGCGCCCTGGGTACCTACAGTCTGGTCACCCAGCTGGCGTTGGATGGATACCTCGGGCGGACCTTGCAACGTACTCAGCTGGAACAGTCGTCGAGCCAGGCACCGATGGCGGGCAGACCCGAATATGCAGCAACATTTGCCCTCATGCGCACCACG
This sequence comes from Actinomycetales bacterium, assembly GCA_038236365.1. Taxonomy (GTDB): domain Bacteria; phylum Actinomycetota; class Actinomycetes; order Actinomycetales; family Dermatophilaceae; genus UBA4719. The sequence goes on from JBBRZV010000111.1 coordinate 2,103, forward strand.
CCGATGGGATTAGGGCCAGGTGTGCGGCCATCGGGGAATGACGTGCAAGTCGGCAAGACCGGGCTTTCTCAGATCGGGATTGTCCCGAACGGGTCATATGTTGACGGGTACATGTTCCACGATGCCTTCGAGGTTCATTCCGTGGCAGGCGACTTGTGGGTTCAGTTCGGGATTCCAGGGCTGGCCCTTGCTGTCATGATTCTGGTTGCCCTGGTCCGGGCAACACTGACGATGTACCGATCCAAGCCCTCTGGGGAGACTGCGCTCTGCCTCTTCCTGATGTTTGCGGCGTTCTGGGACCTCTTGTTCTCGCCCCTGGACGCGAACTTTCGGTGGGTCGGTTTTGCGGCAGGCGCTGCTGTGTGGGTCATTGCAGACCGAACCGCTCCAAAGGCGAGCGAGCCTGAACGGCGTTGAGCTCCTGCGAGACGACGGGTGGAGTCTAGGCGGGCGAACTCCCCGGGACGACCGAACGGAGGCCCGGGACGACCGCGCGGAGGCCCCGCTTGGCTACGGCCTTCACGACCTTCCCGGAGATCATGCCCAAGGAGACCATCGAGTCGACTGTGTGGCTGCCTGTCACGCTGTACCCAGCCAGCTTCCGCGCTCGTCTCATGTCACGAATGTGCTCACCGACACGGCGGTGTGATCCCACCCCGCTGGAGTCAAAGTCGTTCAGGAACTCGGCAAAGACCTTTGGCGGGTACCGCATCGCGAGCTTAAGCATGTACAGCTGATCTGCGGCCAGTCCAAAGTCTTCGCTGTACCTGCCTATCTCGTCATGTAGTCGCCGTTCAAATATCGCCGCCTGGTGTGAGACGACGTTGCTGCCGAGGGCAAGGGCTCTGATGTCAAATGGGGCAAAGCCAAAGTACCCGACCATATCTCCGGCAGTGTTGGTGACGCGGGAGAACCCATAGGCCCAGGGCCATCGTTCCTCGGTGTAGGACTCCAGCACTTTCGCCACCGAGGAGCTGTCCCCGAACGTATCTCCGGCATGCATCAGCCAGATGAGGTCCGTCCTCGCACGTGCGATCCCGCGATTCATGGCGTCATACCGACCGTTGTCCTTCGCAGAGGACCAGTCAACGTCATCGAGAGTTCGCAGAAAGTCAACGGTTCCATCTGTGGAGCCGCCGTCCACAATGATGTGGTCGATGACGACGGACTGTTGCGACTCCACGCTCGCCCTCGTGCGCTTCAGCCCTTCGAGGTCGTTGAAGGCAATCGTGATGACTGACAGGGTAGGTTTCATCATTCTCCCCGGCTGGCGGCCCGGTTGTTCATCGGGTCTTCTCAGCGGATGACGTAGACGCAGGGGGAGCAGGACAGCTCACGGCAGAGCTCGGATGTCCGCGTCGACCATGATGCGGGCGAGCTCTGGCGGGAGGACCTGGGGCTTCCAGCCCAGCAGCCGCCCCGCTTTGGAGGGGTCGCCGATGAGTGAGTCCACCTCGGTAGGACGCAGGTACCGCTCGTCGAACTTCACGTGCTTCGCCCAGTCCAGACCGGCGTGCTCGAAGGCGAACTGGAGGAAGTCGCGCACGGTGTACGACGTCCCGGTGGCGACCACGTAGTCGCTCGGCTCGTCGTGCTGCAGCATCCGCCACATCGCCTCGACGTACTCCGGGGCATAGCCCCAGTCTCGGGCGGCGTCGATGTTGCCCATGAAGAGGGTGTCCTGCAGCCCGGCCTTGATCCGGGCGACGCTGCGGGTGATCTTGCGCGTCACGAAGGTCTCGCCACGGCGGGGGCTCTCGTGGTTGAACAGGATGCCGTTGACCGCGAACATTCCGTAGGCCTCGCGGTAGTTGCGGGTCATCCAGTAGGAGTAGACCTTCGCCGCGCCATACGGGCTGCGCGGGTAGAACGGGGTGTTCTCGTCCTGCGGCGGCGGGGTCGCGCCGAACATCTCCGAGCTGCTCGCCTGATAGAAGCGGCAGTCCAGCCCGATCATCCGGATGGACTCCAACAGGCGGGTCGTGCCCATGCCCGTGGTGTCGCCGGTGTACTCCGGCTCATCGAAGCTGACCCGCACATGGCTCTGCGCACCGAGGTTGTACACCTCGTCGGGCGCGATGCTGCTCAGCAGGGTGACCAGCCGGGAGCCCTCGGTGAGGTCGGCGTAGTGCAGGAACAGCCGCGTTCCCTGCTCGTGGGGATCCTGGTACAGGTGCTCGATCCGGCCCGTGTTGAAGGTGCTCGCCCGGCGGATGAGTCCGTGCACCTCGTAGCCCTTGTCGAGAAGGAGCTCGGCCATGTACGACCCGTCCTGGCCCGTGATCCCCGTGATGAGCGCCTTCTTCGGCACGGTGCTCCCCTGTTCGTCGTGCCCCGCTGCCCGCGATAGTGTCGTGGCGTCTCAATGATGACGCTGCGGGGGTTCAGGGCATGGTAATGCAGGTATCAATGGCGATCAACCGCGCATCGAAGGTCTACATCGCGGGGCATCGCGGGCTCGTCGGCTCCGCGATCTGGCGGCACCTGAAGGATGAGGGGTTCACCACGCTGGTCGGTGCCTCCTCGGCCGAGGTCGACCTGCGAGACCGCGCGGCCACCTCGGCTTTCTTCGAGCGTGAACGGCCCGAGGTCGTCATCGACGCCGCCGCCAGGGTGGGCGGCATCCTGGCCAACAGCACCTACCCTGCCGACTTCCTCAGCGACAACCTGCGGATCCAGGTCAACCTCATGGACGCAGCCAACGCCGCGGGGGTCGACCGGTTGCTCTTCCTCGGTTCCTCGTGCATCTATCCCAAGTTCGCCGAGCAGCCGATCAAGGAGTCGAGCCTGCTCACCGGTGCCCTGGAGCCGACCAACGATGCCTACGCCATCGCAAAGATCGCCGGCATCCTGCAGGTGCAGGCCAACCGCAGGCAGCATGGACGGCACTGGATCTCGGCCATGCCGACCAACCTGTACGGGCCCAACGACAACTTCGACCCGCAGAGCTCGCACGTCCTGCCTGCCCTCATCCGCCGCTTCCACGAGGCAGCGCGCAGCGGCGCCAGCGAGGTCGTCCTGTGGGGGAGCGGGACCCCCCGGCGGGAGTTCCTGCACGTCGACGACCTCGCAGCGGCAAGCCTGTTCCTGCTGGAGCACTACGACTCTCCCGAGACGATCAACGTCGGTGTCGGGCAGGACGTGACGATCCGCGAGCTCGCCGAGCTCGTTGCCGACGTCGTCGGATACGACGGTGAGGTCATCCAGGACATCTCCAAGCCGGACGGCACTCCCCGCAAGCTGCTCGATGTCAGCAAGATCAACGACCTTGGCTGGATAGCGACAGTCCCGCTGCGGACGGGCATTGCTGCCACCTACCAGTGGTTCCTCCAGCATCGAGCCGAACCGCGCGGCCTGGCACGACCCCCGGCCGGCCCCTGAGCACGACTGCCGGCGAGTTCGTCGCGAGCCCCTACTTCGGTGCCTGGCTGAGCACTCTCCACGCCCCTGGGATCCACATGGTGATGACGATGGCCGCGGCTGAGCCAAGGAGCGGCCCTGGCGCACCCATCTGGTGCGCCAGGACGGCGGAGACAGCGAGGTTGACGACCAACATGACGACATGGAGCACGGCCTGGAACCGCAAGCCGTCACGATCTGTCAGGTGCATGCCGATCGGAAGCCAGCAGGCCTGAACAACGAGCAGAATGCCGAAGGCGACGAAGACGCCGTAGCTGACGTCGATCTTTCCCTTGCTCACGAACTGGGCGACCCACGGTCCGGCGATCACAAGCGCGAGGGCGAGCAGGAGGCCAACGAGGGCGAAGACAGCCCACAGCCTGATCAGCTCCTGGCGCGCAACTGGCTGGTGCGCCCTGCGACGGGCGAACATCGGCCAAAGGCTCATCCCCGCGGCCCCGATCAGACCGAACATCGGGGAGTACAGCTGCGTCCCGATGGAGTAGATGGCGACCTGTCCCAGGTTCGACAGGTGACTGAGCAGCAGGCGGTCAGATTGATAGGCGATGGGCAGGGACACCATGATCACCATCATTGGCCCCGCGAAATGGGCGATCCGCGCCCCCGCGCGCGCCCGCTCCGCCGCCGATCTCACGATGCTCAGCAACGGGAGCCCGCTGGCCCTGGACGCCATCGGCCAGGCAGCTGTCACCGCGATTGCCGCACCCGCGGCAGAGGCGGCCGTGTAGGCCCACAACGGGGCATGGGTCCCTGCGGCTAGCAGGACGATGAGCAGGGCCAACAGGCTGGAGCTTCCCTGGAAGGCGACGGCGATGTCGTTGCGCTCCGCACCCAGCAACACGCTCAGGCTCAGTCCAAGAGGCAGCCCGGCTGCGAACAGCGTCAAGGAGGCGGCGACAGCGACCTCTAGCTCCCCGGAGGCGGGAACGCCCAGTACCGGCGCCCACACACCCAGGCCGGCCAGAGCCCAGCTCCCGATGGTCACGAGGAACGAGACGACGACCAGTACGCGGACGCTGGTGCGCAGCACCCGCTGCACCCCCTCAGGGCCCACCTCGTCGCGGCGTGCCACCGCATCGGTGACAGCCCCACCGACCCCGAGGTCACCGATGGGGTTCAGCGCCGCCAACCCCACCACCAGCGCAAAGAGCGCGTATCCGTTGACTCCCAGAGAGGACACCGTGACCCGGGCAGCGACCAGCCCGGCTATGGCGGTCAACGGCAGCGTTGCGGCCCGCACCAGCAGGGCGCGTCTGGCACCGGTGAACAGGGACGTTGAGGTAGATGTGCTCTCGGGGTCGATCACCGGTTGTCCTGGCTCGTCCTGCGAGCCGTCGTAGCTGTGGCCCTTCATCAGCATCACGTGTCGGAGCTCCCCTGTTGTCATCCTCGCCATGTCACCAACCGCGCCCAATGCTACGTGGTCAACCAGGCACGTCTGGGTCTGAATGGATCCTCAGCCTGGAACGATCAGCCCCGCCACCTGAACGCGCTTCCCTCAGAGGCGAATTGGTCCTGCGCTGGGAGGTCAGAGCTCCCCGGGCATGGACTGAGGCGTCTTGTCCGCAGTCCTGTGATCTAGGTCACCGTGGCCGCTGGAGGCGTTGTCCGACTTGTCAGGAATGGCGTCCGGCAAACGGTCAGGACGCCTCCTCGAACAGCCGTGCGAGGCCTGGAACCGACTCGCCTGGCGTTTGCCCGCGCCTAGCGTCAATAACAGCGAGGGATTCACAGGGGGATCTCGATCGGACCGTCGCACAGTCGGCGGGACCTCCGTTCAGCCGGCCCGATCAATCACCTTGGAAGAGGGATTCTGGTGCGGTTGAGTTCTCGGCCCATGCTGTTGTCGGCTGCTTTGGTCGTTGGTCTGGCGGTCCCGGCGGTGTCCGCGGCAGCCGCCTCGGCGCCCCTGCTGGCCCTGGCCGCTCCCACGACCCTGCTGGACTACCAGAGCGGTAACTTCTCCCAGTGGAGCGAGCAGCAGCTGGCCCGATCCGCGCAACAGGCGATCGTCACGACCCCGAAGCGGGCGGGCTACGCTCGCGCGGCCCGTTTCACGGTAAGACCCGGCGACTACACCAACGGGGGGACCAGCGCGGAACGCTCCGAGGTGATGGCCTCAGTCGCCAGGACAGGTAACCCCAAAGAGGGCCAGACGCAATGGTTTTCGTGGTCATCCTTCTTCCCGACCGGGACTCACGTCTCCCCCGGCGGGTGGCTGCTCTTCACGCAGTGGCACCAGTCCGGGAACTCGGGCTCACCAAACATCGCCTTGGAGCTGACCAAGACCACCCCGGTTCAGGTTGTCGCCAGAGTGCGCGGCCAGTCCGCGAGCTCGCCGCGGACCACCGAAAAGCTCCTCGGTGCCCTGCCCACGAACAGGTGGGTGGACTTTTCCGTCGGCGTCAAGTGGTCCTCCAACCCTGCGGTGGGCCACGTCACCATAAAGATGAACGGGTCCCAGGTCATGAACGCGCCAGCCGCGACTCTCTACGCCGGGATGAGTGTGTACCTGAAACAGGGCATCTACCGGATGGCTTCTCGCGAGACTCAGACGATCTATGACACCGCCACACGGATCGGCGCCACAGAGGCGAGCGTCAAGCTCGCCACGTCTACCCCCGTCGCTCCGCGTGTCCCGGTCACCCGGTTGAGTGATTTCAACAGGGACGGGTTCACCGATCTGGTCACCCGGAGTGCCGCCGGCACGCTGTCTTTGTACCCGGGCAACGGCGCCGGTGGCTTCCTTTCCCGGCGCCAGATGGGGAGCGGGTGGAACGGCATGAGCGCGATCGTCACCCCGGGTGACGTGACCGGTGACGGTATCGCCGACATCATCGCGAAGGACGCCCTGGGGCGCCTGTGGCTCTACGCCGGCAATGGTGCGAGTGCAATCACTCGCGGACGCCAGATCGGCAGTGGCTGGGGCAGCTTCACGATCACCAACGCCGCGAACCTCAACGGATCTGGCCGCCCTGACCTGCTCGGCCGTGACTCCGCCGGACGCCTCTGGCTCTACCCCCTGACCG